>JBHIEQ010000170.1:0-6463 GCA_046760725.1 Gemmatimonadales bacterium | reverse complement strand
GGAAGGATGCATGACGCGAGGTATGGGAACGCGCGGCGGACGCAAACTGCGGACTGGTGTCGTCGTGAGCGACAAGATGAGCAAGACGGTCGTCGTGCGTCTCACGCGCCGGTTCGCGCATCCTCTTTACGGAAAGCAGATCACTCGTACGAAACGGGTGCGTGCGCATGATGAGATGGGTGCACGAGCGGGAGACACGGTTCGCCTGATGGAAACGCGCCCTCTGTCGAAAACGAAGCGATGGCGAGTTGTCGAGATCGTCAGCCGCGCGGAGTAGGTGAGGTACAGTGATTCAGCAAGAGTCGATCGTCAGAATCGCTGACAACTCCGGGGCGCGGAGGGCACTCGTGATTCGTGTGCTCGGTGGAAGCCGACGGCGCTATGCCGGGGTGGGTGACGTCATTATCGTGACGATCAAAGACGCCCTGCCGACCGGCCAGGTGAAGAAGGGGGATGTTGCGAGGGCGGTTGTCGTGCGCACCGCGAAGGAGACGCGGCGCCGTGACGGCAGCTACATCCGGTTCGACGAGAATGCAGCCGTCTTGATCAACGACGCCGGAGAGCCGCGCGCCACCCGGATATTCGGCCCTGTGGGTCGCGAGCTTCGCGATAAGCGCTTCATGAAGATTGTCTCGCTCGCTCCGGAGGTGATCTAGATGAAGCCGCTTGTATACCGCAAGTCGCGCCGGAAGCGGAAGGGGAGCAAGGCTACGGCGCAAAAGATGCATATCGCCAAGGGCGACACGGTTAGAGTTCTCAGAGGGGAGTACCGTGGCAAGGAGGGAACGGTGCTACGCGTTCTGCCGAGGAAGAACCGTGTGGTGGTGGAGGGAGTGAACGAGGTGTCGAGGCACCGGCGGGCGACACCGACGGCGGAGGCGGGGATCGTCAAGTTCCCGGCGCCGATCCATGCGTCGAATGTCATGCTGCTGGACCCCGAGTCGAGTGAGCCGACACGCGTGCGCCGCAAGAAGGACGAGGACGGCACACTGGAGCGTCTGGCGAAGAAATCCGGGCAACCGATACCGCGGAAGAGATAGGATCAGCGAATGACGGAAGCGACTGCCCAGAGTCCCGTTGCGGCTCCTCGGCCCAGACTGCTTGTGCACTACCGGAACACGGTGCGTGCCAAGTTGATGCAGGAATTCGGGTTCGAGAACCCGCACCAGGTTCCCCGGCTGGTGAAGATCGTGTTGAACGTAGGACTGGGAGAGGCGCCCCGGAATCCGAAGCTGCTCGACGCCGCGGTGGAGGAGCTCGCCGCCATCACCGGCCAGCGGCCGGTAGTCACCCGGGCTAGGAAAGCGATCTCGAATTTCTCGCTGCGCGAGGGGATGCCCATCGGGGCGGTGGTCACGTTGCGCGGAGCGCGGATGTACGAGTTCCTCGATCGATTCATTACGATCGCGGTGCCGCGAATTCGCGACTTTCGCGGATTCACTTCGAAGTCCTTTGACGGACGCGGGAACTACACATTGGGTGTCAGAGAACAGATGGTCTTCCCGGAGGTTGACTACGACAAGGTGGTCCAGATCCACGGCATGGACATCACTTTTGTGACAACGGCGGAGCGCGACGACGTTGCGGCTGCCCTGCTTAGAGAGCTGGGAATGCCGTTCCGTGGAGCGACTCCCGTGCGGATCGAATAGGAGCACACAGGTAGATGGCCAAGAAGTGTCTCGTCGAGAAAGCGAAACGGAAGCCGAAGTTCCGCGTCCGGGGCTACAACCGCTGCCGCCGCTGCGGTCGATCGCGCGCATATCTGCGCAAGTTCGGTGTCTGTAGGATCTGCTTCAGAGAGATGGCGCTTAGGGGAGAGGTTCCTGGCGTGCGCAAAGCGAGCTGGTAGGATGACTGATCCCATAGCGGACATGCTCACTCGGATCCGGAACGCCTGCCGAGCCGGCCAGAGACGTGTCGACGTTCCGGTATCGAAGTTCAAGACGGAGATCGCGCGCCTGCTCCGCGACAACCACTACATCCAGGACTACAGAGTGCTAGATGACGGCCGGCACGGCGTGCTGCGTTTGTATCTGAAGTATCACGGCGGCGGGGCCGTGATCCACGAGGTCAAGCGTGTATCTCGCCCCGGGCTCAGGCGCTACGTCAAGGTGCGCGAGATCCCGCGGGTCAAGAATGGTTTGGGAATGGCGATTCTCTCCACCCCGCGCGGCGTCATGAGCGACCGTGACGCGAGGCGCGCGCGCGTGGGCGGCGAGCTGGTCGCGGTACTGTGGTAGAGGTCTAGATGTCGCGCACTGGCAAGAAACCGATCCCGATTCCGCAGGAGGTATCGGTCAGCGTCGCCGGTAGCGAGGTGATCGTGAAGGGACCGAAGGGCACTCTCAGCCGGCGGATCCATCCGGACATCGGCATCGAGGTGGCAGGCGACGAGATCCGGCTCACGAGACCCGGCGACGGCAAGCGCCACCGCGCGCTGCACGGACTCATGCGTTCGCTCGTGGCCAATATGGTCGAGGGTGTCACGCAGGGTTTCGCGAGGCGGCTGGAGATCCAAGGCGTCGGGTACCGGGCCGAACCGCGACCGGAGGGAGTCCGCCTCATCGTGGGATACTCGCACCCCGTTGAATACGACGCTCCAGCCGGCGTCTCGATCGTGGTCGAGCAGAACACGATCGTAACAGTGCAGGGGATCGATAAGGAAGCCGTCGGTCAGGCCGCAGCGGACATCCGGGCAGTGCGTCCGCCGGAGCCGTACAAGGGCAAGGGGATCCGCTACTTCGGAGAGCGTGTGCGCCGAAAGGCCGGCAAGACGGGAGCGAAGGCATGAGGCCTCTCGGCAAAGCGAAGACGCGTAGAGCGACACGCCGCCGCCGCCACCTGCGTCTCCGGCGCAAAGTGCGCGGCACGGCCGCACGGCCGCGTCTCGCGGTCTATCGCTCGCTCAAACACATCTACGCGCAACTAGTGGACGACGACAGGGCTGTTACACTGCTGGCCTTGAGCGATCGTAGCCCGGGCGTGTCCGCGGACGGTAGCGGCAAGGTCGGGGTCGCGCGGGCCGTGGGCAAACTGCTGGCTGAAAAGGCGCGCGAGATGGGGATCGATAGAGCGGTGTTCGACCGCGGCGGCTACCCCTACCACGGGCGCGTGCGCGCCGTCGCCGAGGGTGCTCGCAAGGGCGGATTGGAGTTTTGAAGATGGCAAAGGAACAAGACCGGGGTGGGAGGCGCGACCGGCGCGAGCGCGAGTCGGAGCTGATCGAGAACGTCATCTCGATCAACCGCGTAGCCAAAGTGGTAAAGGGCGGTCGGCGCTTCTCCTTCACGGCGCTGGTGGCTGTGGGAGATGGCACCGGACGTGTGGGTGTGGCAACCGGCAAGGCACACGAAGTGTCCGAGGCCGTGAGGAAAGCAGTAGAGCAGGCCCGGAGAACAATGCATCCCGTGCCGCGGGAGGGAACGACTATCCCCCACGAGGTGACGGGCGTACACGGCGCCGGGCGAGTCCTGCTTCGGCCTGCCTCGTCCGGTACGGGGATAATCGCCGGCGGTCCGGTGCGGTCGGTGCTCGAGTGTGCGGGAATAAGCGATATTCTCACCAAGTCGCTTGGATCCGCCAACCCGCTCAACATGGTGTGGGCCACGATGAACGGGCTGGACAACCTGCTAACGGTCGATCGCGTGGCTCGGGAGCGCGAGCTGGACGTGGCGTCGATCTCCTACCGCCCGCGACAGAAAGACCAGAGTGCCTAGGAAGAAGAGCGGGACGCCGAGAAAGCGAAGGCCGGCCGGATCGAAGAAGAAGACGACGGCCAAGAAGACCGGCCGGAAGGCCACTGCGCCCGCCGCCAAGCCCAAGCCGAAACGGATCTCCAACAAGTTGCGCGTGAAGCAGATCCGCTCAAGCCTGGGGCATGCGGAGACGTACAGACGGACGCTACGCGCGCTGGGACTGAGACATCATCAGGCTGAAGTGACCGTGGTGGACAACCCGTCGGTGAGAGGCATGCTGCACAAGGTGCGCCACCTGGTTCGCGTAACGGAGGAGGAAGGGTGACGAACGAGGCGAGAGGGACTATCGGCCTCCACAATCTTGGTCGGCCCGGCAACGCGGCCCGCACCCCGAAACGGAAAGGCCGTGGCCCAGGATCTGGGTTGGGCAAGACCGCAGGTAGAGGACACAAGGGACAGCGCTCGCGCGCGAGCGGAAATGTGAGACCCGGATTCGAGGGGGGGCAGATGCCCCTCATTCGCAGAGTCCCGAAACGCGGCTTCACGAACCCGTTCCGCGTACCAGCTCAGGTGGTCAATATTGAGGCGCTCGCGCGCCTGCCGGCCGCAGAGATCACCCCTGCGGTGCTCGTTGAACACGCGCTGGTCAGCCGAGGCGATCGGCCGGTCAAGATCCTGGCCACGGGTGAGCCGAAGCGCGCGTACACCGTCAGGGGCTGCAAAGCGTCCAAGGCGGCCCGCGAGAAGATCGAGCGGGCAGGAGGGCGTGTCGAGGCCTAGCAGATGACGGCCCCCCGTATTCCCAACCTGTTCGCCGTTCCGGAGCTAAAGGAAAAACTCCTTTTCACCCTCCTGTGCCTCGCGATCTACCGAGCCGGCGCGCACATCGCTACACCTGGCGTGGACGTACAGGTGCTGGCCGACTTCATCCGAAACCAGGGACAAGGGACCTTCTTCGGGTTCTACGACATGTTCGTGGGCGGCGGGCTGCAACGCGCCACGGTGCTCGCTCTGGGCATCATGCCGTACATCTCGGCGTCGATCATGTTCCAGCTGGCCGGCGCAGTGTTCCCGTTCATCGAGAAGCTCCAGAAGGAAGAGGACGGCCGCAAGAAGATCACGCAGTGGACCCGTTATGCCACCGTGATACTCGCTATGTTCCAGGCATACGGGTTCGCCATCTTCGCGGAGGGCCAGGGCGCCGTGCCCAACCCAGGCCTCCCGTTTCGGTTGTTGACCATGTTGACGCTCACAACCGGCGCCGTCTTCGTGATGTGGCTGGGCGAGCGGATCACGGAGCGGGGCGTGGGGAACGGCATGAGCCTGATGATCTTCTTCTCGATCATGGAAGGTTTTGTGCCCGGAACGTTCCGGACCTTCGAGCTCGTACGAATCCGTGCGATCACCACATCGTCGTTCGTCATCCTTCTCGCAGTGATGATAGCGGTCATAGCTGGTGTTATCGCCGTCACCGTGGCGGCGCGTAGAATCCCGATTCAGATACCGCGCAAGGTGATGGGCCGGGGACGCATCCGCGAGGGTCAGAAGACGTTCATCCCGATCCGTATCAATTCCGCGGGGGTGATGCCGATCATATTCGCGCAGTCGATCATCATAGTGCCCGGCACGATCGCGACTTTCAGCAATGTGCCGTGGCTCCGTGCGATGTCCGACGCGTTCCAACCCGGCACGGCAGTCTACTACGTGAGCTACGCGCTGTTGATCGTGTTCTTCACGTACTTCTACACGTCCATCATCTTCAACCCGCTGGATATTGCGGAGAACTTGAAGAAGCAGGGCGGCTTCATCCCCGGGGTGAAACCGGGTGCCGCGACGGCCGACTACATCGATGATGTGCTGACACGGGTGACACTGCCTGGATCGATCTTTCTCACGATCATTGCGGTGATGCCGTTCTTCATCTTCGACTGGTTCGGAGTCCCGTTCTTTTTCGGAGGCACAGCGCTTCTGATCGTGGTTGGCGTGGGTCTGGACACGTGGATCCAGATCCAACAGCACCTTCACCTGCGCCACTACGACGACTTCATGAAGCAGGGGCGGGTGAAGTTCCGAGGGCGGCGAGGGCGGTACATGTGAAGCATCGGGCCCCGACGCGAAGACGGCGCCGACCCGACTGGTGAACATCATTCTCTTCGGTCCCCCCGGAGCCGGTAAAGGAACGCAGGCCGCTCTCCTGGCTGAGCGCACGGGCCTGCCGAAGGTCGCTACAGGAGAGCTGCTACGGGCGGCCGTGCGCAACGGCACACCTCTCGGGCAGCAGGCCCGTCGGTTCATTGACAAAGGCCTGCTGGTACCGGATGACATAATCGTGGATTTGCTTCGGGAGCTGGTGGCCTCGCCGGACTCGGCCCGAGGCCTCATTATGGATGGGTTCCCGCGCACTCTGCGCCAGGCGGAAGCCGTGGATGAGTCTCTGGCGAGGCGCGGACGGAGAGTCGATGGCCTCTTGTACCTCAAGGTGCCAGAAGATGAGCTCGTCCGCCGCCTGCTGGGCAGAGCCAAGGAGGAGGGGAGAAGCGACGACACACGGGAGGCGATCAGTCAACGATTGGCCGTTTACCGGGCCGAAACGGAGCCGCTGATAGAGCACTACCGCGAACTGAGTGTCGCAACGGACATCGACGGACTCGGCTCGGTAAGGGAAGTGGCAATGAGGGTCGAGGACGCACTGGGGCTATGATCACGATCAAGTCGGCTCGTGAGATCGACACGATGGCGGTCGCCGGCCGCATCCTTGCTGATACTCT
>JBHIEQ010000169.1:0-6521 GCA_046760725.1 Gemmatimonadales bacterium | reverse complement strand
CGTGGCGACCAACGCTCTGGTGAGGCCGGGCCCGCTCGATTCGGGGATGCACCAGGTTTACACTCGGCGGAAGCGGGGAGAGGAGGAGGTCAGCTATCCGCATCCCGATCTGCGCGAGGTGTTGGAGGAGACGTACGGGGTCATCCTGTATCAGGAACAGGTGATGCGGATAGCGAATGTGCTCGCCGGCTTCTCGCTCTCGGAGGCCGATGTGTTGCGCAAGGCCGTGGGAAAGAAGGACCAGGAGCTCATCGAGCGGGAGTTGGAGCGTTTCGTCGAGAAGTGCATCGAGCGGGGCCATAGCCCGGCGCTGGCGAACGATCTGGTGCGGCAGATCACCACTTTCGGGCGCTATGGGTTCAACAAGTCTCACTCGGTGGCCTACAGCCTGTTGTCTTTTCGGACGGCCTGGCTCAAGGCGCACTATTCCTCGGAGTTCATGGCCGCGCTTTTGTCGTCGGAGATCGGCGATACCGACAAGGTGGTGGCGTACATCAACGAGGCGCGCGAGTTGGGGATCGACGTCTTGCCTCCCTCTGTCAACGAGTCCGGCTGGAAGTTCACGGTCACGGGCGACAGCCAGATTCGCTTCGGGCTTGGCGCGATTCGACATGTGGGGCGTGGTGCCATCGAGTCGATCATTGCAGCGAGGGAGCAGGAGGGGCCGTTCGTGTCCCTGCAGGATTTTTGCGAGCGAGTGGATCTTCGCTTGTGCAACAAGCGCGTTATCGAGTCTCTCATCGCGGCGGGTGCGTTGGATCAGCTTGGTGGGCATCGCGCGCAACTCACTGCGGCTCTCGACCACGCGCTCCACGAGGCGCAGCTGCGCGCGGCGGAGCGTACAGCCGGTCAGGTGTCCCTGTTCGGGGGCCAGACCGAGGGTGAGCCCACGACGGTACAGACGCTGCCGGATACGGAGCCCTGGACCGAGGCCGAACGGTTGGCGAAGGAGAAGGCGGTGGTGGGGTTTTTCATCTCCGGTCACCCGTTGGAGCGCTACCGAGCGGAGGTACAGCTCTTCGGGACTCGCACCACGGCGACTCTTGGTACCTGGAGTGAGCACGAGGTGACGGCTGCGGTGGTGGTTACGTCGGTGAAGCGGCGCATCAGCAAGAAGACTGGCGCGGAGTACGCGCGTCTCACGGTCGAGGATTTCCATGGCACGGCTGACGCTATAGTGTTCCCCGATGCGTGGGGGCGGCTCTCGCAGGTAATCGTTCCGGACGCGGCGCTCTTGCTCACGGGCTCTTACAGCACGCGTGATCGAGGGGAGGAAAGGGCGCCGTTCATCGTTGAGGACGCGCAGCCTCTCGCGCATCTCAGGACCTCGGGTGCGGTCGGTGTCGTGGTGGAGTGGCGGGTGGGCGACGGACCCAGCAGTGACGCCGCCCGCGCGCTCAAGGCGCTGTGCGCCGCGCATCCCGGCCCGGCTCCGGTATTCGTGGAGTGGAGTGATGGTAACGGTGTGACGACGCGGCTGCGATCGCGCGGCGTGCGAGTGGAGTTGGACGACGGGTTCCTCGATGCCTTGCGGCAGACGTTGGGCGGCGCACACGTAAAGCTGGTCAAGGCACGGTAGGGAGATCGGGTGGCGGCTTTCAACCTCGATTTCGAGAAGCCTCTGGTCGAACTGGAGCGTCAGATTGCGCGGCTCAAGGGTCTTGCCGAGGAGCGCCAGATCGACGTCGAGGACGAGCTGGAGCCCTTACAGGTCAAGCTGCTTGATCTGAGAAGAGAGATCTACGCATCTCTGACCCCCATGCAGAGGGTGCAAGTGGCGCGGCACCCACGCCGACCCTACACATTGGATTACATCGGCGCCGTATTCACCGATTTCACGGAACTCAGGGGCGATCGTCTGTTCCGCGACGACCCGGCCATCGTCGGTGGCTGGGCGCGCCTCGATGGGCGTCCTGTGGTCGTGGTTGGGCATCAAAAGGGCCGCGACACGAAGGAGAATCTCAAGCGCAATTTCGGGATGCCGCACCCAGAGGGATACCGCAAGGCGCTCAGGCTGATGCACATGGCGGAGCGTTTCGAGGCGCCTGTCATCACGTTGATCGATACTCCCGGGGCGTACCCCGGGCTTGGAGCGGAGGAGCGCGGGCAGGCGGAGGCGATTGCGCACAATCTCGAGGAGATGGCAGCGCTCGAGACCCCGATCGTCGCAGTGATAATCGGCGAGGGAGGCTCAGGGGGTGCACTCGCGCTCGGCTTGGGCGATCGCATTCTGATGTGCGAGAATGCCATCTACTCGGTGATCTCACCGGAAGGTTGTGCGGCCATCTTGTGGCGCGATGCCGCGCAGAAAGAGCGGGCGGCGGAAGCCCTCAAGCTGACCGCGCAGGATCTGCACCGGCTCGGCATAATCGACGAGATCGTCCCGGAGCCGCCCGGCGGCGCGCATGCCGACCCGAAGGCCGCGACCAAGGCGTTGGGTGAAGTACTGGGGCGCAATGTGAGCGAACTCTGCGAGTTCGAGGCGGAGAAGCTCCTTGCGGCACGCGCTGAGAAGTATCGCAAGATCGGTCAATTCATCGAGGACTGATTTGCCTCAGCTAGTCGAAGTGCGGTTCAAGGGGAACCGCAAGGCGTATTTCACGTCCGAGGAGGAGCTCGACTTCTCCATCGGCGATTCGGTGGTCGTCGAGGTGGAGCGCGGCCGCGATCTGGGGCTCGTATCGGCGGTCGGTGCGACGGCGGAGCGCAAGTGCGGTGTCGGTTGCGATGGTTGCGCCCTCGGCGAGAGGCGTGAACCCACCGGCAAGGTGTTGCGGCAGGCATCGAGCGACGACGCTCACCTCAGTGCCGAATTGCGCCGGACGGAGGAGGACGTACGTCGCAAGGTGATGGACCGTGTGAAGGTGCACGGTCTTCCCATGAAGGTGTCGGACGCCGAGTGGCAGTGGGATCGCAAGAAGCTCACGATATTCTTTACGGCGGATCGCAGGGTCGATTTTCGTGCGCTCGTTCGCGACCTGGCGGGTCTGTTTCGCACGCGCATCGAGCTGAGACAGATCGGAGCACGGGACGAGGCGAAGAGACTGGACGGAATCGGCCGGTGTGGGCGCCAGTACTGTTGCTCGTCGTGGTTGCCGGAGCTTCAACCCGTCAGCCTGTCGCTCGCCAAGGACCAGCAGCTGTCCCTGAATCCGACCCAGATCTCCGGCGGGTGCGGGCGCCTGCTGTGTTGCCTCCGGTACGAGCACGAGTTCTACGTCACCAGTCGCAAGCGATTTCCCAAGGAAGGCCGCAAGCTGAGAACCAGCCGGGGAGAGGAAACCGTGCGCGCCGTGGACATCTTCCGCGATCGTGTGTTGCTCGAGGGCGAGGATCGATCGACCCGCACGGTGACACTTGAGGGGTTGCGGGGCGAGGTCGCGGCGGCCGGCGAGGGGCGAGCGACGGCTGAAGTGGTTCCGCCCGCCGACCTTACGACCTTCGAGGAAGCGACCATGGCCCTCACCACCGAGGAGGCGGTGGAGGCGGTCCGGCTCGGCCGCAAGAGGAAACGCCGCCGCAGAAGGCGCAGGCACCCGAACCGGCGCCCGGACGGCGGTGAGGCCGGCTCGGGAGACTCCGAAGGCGACGGCGGGAACCGAAGTGACCGATAGGTTCTATATCACAACCGCAATCGATTACTCGAACGGCGAACCGCATCTAGGTCACGCCTACGAGAAGATCGGCGCCGACTGCGTTGCGCGATACCGCAGGCTCCGCGGCGCTCACGTCGATTTCGTGATCGGCATGGACGAGCATGGCCAGAAGGTCGCACAATCCGCCGAAGCTGCCGAGAAGGACCCTCAAGAATGGGTGGACGAGATCGCTACACAGTTCCGCGCCGCCTGGAAGGAGCTGTCGATCAGCAACACGGATTTCATCCGGACCACCGAGCCCCGCCACCGCCGTTCCGTAGAGGCGCTGTTTCGTCGCATCCGGGACGCGGGATACATCAGCGAGGGAGTGTACTCCGGCTACTACTGCGACGGCTGTGAGGGATTCAAGGCGGAGAAGGACCTTGATGAGAAGAAACGTTGCCCGATCCACCCGACACGCGAGATAAGGTGGCTCGACGAACCGAACTACTTCTTCAAGATCGGAGCCTTCCGGCAGCGACTGCTGAACCACTATGAGAAGCACCCCGAGTTCGTGAGACCTCGGGCCAAGCTCAATGAGGTCGCGAACGTGGTTCGGAGCTGGACGGACGATCAGCTACAGTCGGTGAGCCGCGCCAGCTTGCCCTGGGGAATACCCTGGCCGGACGATGAGACGCATACCGTGTACGTATGGTTCGAGGCACTGACCAATTACCTGTCGGCCACGGGTTTCCCAGACGAGGGCTATGACTCTATGTGGCCCGCCCAGGTGCACGTGATAGGACCGGACATCGTTCGGTTTCACGCAGCCATGTGGCCGGCGATGCTCATGGCGGCAGGCGTCGATGTTCCGGAGCAAGTCTGGTGTCATGGGTGGGTGAACACCGCCGGTGCACGGTTCTCCAAGAGCGCGGGCGTGAGCGTAACGCTCAGAAATCTCATCGACAGGCACGGACCGGACGCTCTGCGATACTACCTGCTACGCGAGATCCCGTGGGACTCAGACGGGAGCTTCACGTGGGAGCGATTCGACGTCCGCTATACGAGTGAGCTCGCCGACGGTTACGGAAACCTGATTAGCCGCGTGCTGGCGATGATCCGTAAATACGCGGACGGCGTCGTGCCCGACGCCGGCGAGCCGACGGAGCTGGACAGGCTGGGTGACACGGCGATTGCTCGGTACCGCGAGGCAATGGATCAACACCTGCTGCACGACGGCGCGAGCGCCGCGTGGACGATCGTCGCTCGCGCCAACCGGTTCGTCGAGGAGAGCGCCCCTTGGTCCCTCGCCAAAGAGGGCAAGAGGGGCGAACTGGACGCTGCGCTCGCGTCGCTGGCCCGGGCGATCAGCCGCACGAGTCTGCTCCTGGCCCCGTTCCTGCCGGGCAAGACGCAACTGGTGTGGCAGGCGCTGGGCAGGGAGGGAGACATCCAGGATGCAGCCTGGCGGGAAGTGGAGCGTCCCCAGGTGGCGGGCAGGCGCGTTAACAAGCTCACGCCGCTCTTCCCCAAGTCCGATAGCGGTACGTAAGTCACAACTTAACAACGACTTACGTGACGGGGCCTAGTGGTTGACAGTCCCGGTACCCGCGGTCTAAGTTTGCCTCACTTCACAGGTCGCGCCCAGCGGTATTGAGACGGCCGCGGCCTCGAAATCGATCAAGCACGAGCGCCCTCAAGAGGGGTAGCGCGATGGCTGAACAGCGATGGACGGTTGTCGTGGTGCCGCATGGTGCGAGCGAATCCCGCGCGATAGCTGTGTCGCGGCGCCGGTTGCGCTGGTCCATCGGCGTTCTCGGCACCGTTGCGGCGGCCGTGATAGCGTTTGGGTACGTTGCCATATCGAAGTCAATCAACCTCGCTCAGCTCGACAGGTTGGAGCGACGCAATCAATTGTTGCGTGCGGAGCTGGACGAAGCGCATCGGCTGCTGCGCCAACTGAGTGACACGGTGGGGGCAATAGCGTTGCGCGACCAGCAGGTTCGCCTACTTGCCGGCTTGGAGCCGACCGACCCGGACGTGCTGTTGGCCGGTGTCGGCGGTCCGAGCGGAATGTGGACCGAACGTGAGCGGTTGCTGTCGGAGGGAGCCACAGGCCGGGCGGCTCTTTCGTTCAGGGCCGACCTCAACACACTGATCCGACGCGCGAACTTGTTGGCCGGATCCTACAGGGAAGCCCTGGACAGCGTGTCCACCCATGTGGATCTGCTGAAGCGCACCCCGTCGATCAATCCGATCTCACCGACTCGTGGCTGGATCACGAGTCACTTCGCGCAGGTGCGTATGCACCCGATCTTCCAGGAGCCGAGGCCGCACGAGGGCATCGACATCTACGCGCCCGTCGGCACGCCAATCGTGGCGCCAGCTGCGGGCCGGGTGGTTGATGTGCGGCCGCTTGCCGGTTACGGCAAGACGGTGAAGATCGATCACGGGAACGGAGTCGTGACGTTCTACGCCCATGCCTCCAAGGTGCTGGTGCGGGTGGGGCAGCCCGTCAGTCGCAATGACGTGATCGCCGAGGTCGGCAACACGGGCACGGTGACGGGTCCGCACCTCCACTACGAGGTGCTGGTGAACGGCAAGCCGCGCAACCCGCTCGATTATATCTTCCCTGCGTCCATAGTCGACTGACCAAGGGGGGCGGCAGCTCACGTCGTCCGGAGGCGACGTCATCTCTCCTCCCACCCCCACTGCAATGGGCACGGCGGCACGCGGGTATCAGATGAGACCCACATTCTTGCCGCTGGCGGCGGCTGCGATCGTCGCTTGCGGGGGATCGCACGGGGAGCTGGTGGTCGAGGCCTCGCTGGAGGGATACCCTCTTGGGGAGTTCGAGATCACTGCGCTGCCCTTCGACCCGGATCGCATACTCGATTCCTTGAGTCGGCTCGCACCTCATTCGCGGCCCGAGTTCGATGAATTGGA
>JBHIEQ010000168.1:0-6582 GCA_046760725.1 Gemmatimonadales bacterium | reverse complement strand
AAGGTGATACCCAGGGCACGACCCCGAGGAACGATCGTCACCTTGTGTACGGGATCGAGACCGGGCACCCTCAGGCTCACGAGAGCATGTCCCGCCTCGTGATAAGCCGTGAGCTTCCGCTCCTCGTCGGTGAGCACCAGGCTCTTGCGCTCGACGCCGAGCATGACCTTGTCCTTCGCGTCCTCGAAATCGACCATCTCGACGGACTGCTTGTTGCGACGCGCGGCGAGGAGAGCCGCCTCGTTCACTATGTTGGCGAGGTCGGCGCCCGCGAGACCCGGAGTCGCCTTCGCGATCACGTCGAGCCCCACGTCGGCGGCCAGCGGGATCTTGCGCGCGTGAACCTTGAGAATCATCTCGCGGCCCCGCACATCGGGCATATCAACCACTATCTGACGATCGAACCTCCCCGGACGAAGCAGGGCCGGGTCCAGCACGTCGGGCCGGTTCGTCGCCGCGATGAGAATCACTCCCTCGTTCGACTCGAAACCGTCCATCTCGACCAGCAGCTGATTGAGGGTCTGCTCCCGCTCGTCGTGGCCCCCTCCCAAACCTGCACCACGGTGACGCCCAACCGCGTCGATCTCGTCGATGAATATGAGACACGGAGCGTGAGCCTTTCCCTGCTCGAACAGATCCCTCACCCGCGACGCACCCACGCCGACAAACATCTCGACGAAATCGGATCCCGACATCGAGAAGAACGGACGGCCCGCCTCGCCTGCCACGGCCCGAGCGAGTAGCGTCTTGCCGGTGCCCGGAGAGCCGACCAGCAGTACACCCTTGGGAAGCCTACCGCCCAGACGTTGGAACTTCTGGGGATCCTTGAGGAACTCGATGATCTCCTGAAGCTCGACCTTGGCCTCGTCACAGCCGGCCACGTCCTGAAAGGTCACCTTCGGCGTGTCTCCCGTCAGCAGCTTGGCCTTCGACTTCCCGAACGCAAACGCACGATTGCCGCCCTGCTGCACCTGCCGGAAGAAGAACACCCACAAACCGATGAGAATCACCCACGGAAGGAGTTGAATGAAGACCGCCCCGAACGACGGCTTGGGCTCCTTGCCGGACATAAGCACGTTCTGCTCCTTCAATCGCTGCTCGAGAGCATCGGACGCCGGCACCGGGAGCACCACATGGAACCGCTCGATGGGCTTCCCCTCGATGGTCGCGGCACTCCGGAACTCGCCCCTCACGAACTTCTCGCTGGTGATCTCGACCTGGGCGACGTTGCCCTGAGCCAGCTGACGGTCGAACTCGTAATAGGGAATCTCCTCGTACCGCTCCCGATCCCCGCTCACCATCGTGTAAAACGCGAACGGAATCAGAACAATGAGCAGCCAGAAGACGAGATTCCTGCTCAACGCGCTGAGGTTCAAGTTTGGCGTAGGCTTCCGTTCGGCCATCGGGTCCTTTCGCTTCTTACCAGTATACCTTGCTACCAAGCCAGGGACGGGAAGTTCGTCCTCAGCGCCAACGTCACTCGGGCTCGCGCCGTACGTGGAGCCTGTGCGCACGCTCGCCGCTGCGCGGCACCCCGATCTCCCCCCGGCAGATCCCGGGAATCCACAAAATATCCTGACCGCGTGCGACGAGCGGATAACGGTCTCGCGCGCCGCGCGCCACCCTGGCCTCCATCAAGAGTCGCCGCACCCGGCGGCGACCCACACCGCCCAACGGCACCACACGATCACCGGGGAGAGGAGCGCGCAACACCGCCTCGCCAGGAGTGATCCACGTGGTCCAAGAGCACCGCTCCAACACACCCGCAGGCTCCGTGAGCCAACCCAGCTCCCACCCGTCCCACCACACAACGCCCTCGGTCAGGTCTCCGCACACGGCCGCCGGTGGTGCCACCTCCACGCCCTCAGGCACGAGTCGGAGCCGATCGAACGCCAGCTCCAACTCCCATCCCCTCCCGACCTCGGCTCTTCTCCCGCTCTGCGCGCTCAACACGAAACGCAAGAGCCGTGCCGACGTCTTCGGGCCAACCACCAACCCAACTTCCCTGCCGAGAGCACGCAAAAGAGCCTGTGACAATACCTTATCATACTTTTCGAGGGGTGCCCGAGCAACCTCGATCACTCCCCGGTCGTCGCGGAACTCCAACTCCGATAGTTCACGCAGAAGCGCGCGCCACGCCCTTCTTTCCGAAGCAGCATGCCGCGCCACACCGGAAAGACGCTCCGACAGCTCCGAGCCGAAGCGCTCTCGGAGCACGGGGACCACCCGATGCCGCAACCATGAACGCTCGTGACGCTCGTCCACGTTCGCCGGATCATGGTGAACGGGGACTTGGAACCCCCGCTCGCGCTCGGCCTGCTTCAGCCACTCCCGAAGCTCGTCGCGGCCAAAGCCAAGGAGCGGCCGCACCAAACCCTGCTCTCCTTTGACCGACATCCCTGCCAAACCGGCAACGCCACTGCCACGAAGGAATCTCAGCAGAACGGTCTCCAGCTGGTCATCTGCGTGATGGCCCAGCACGACATACCGCGCTTCGGTCGCGGCCTGGAGCGCGCGGAGTGCCGCGTATCTCGCTTCCCGTGCTTTCGTCTCGGAGGCCCCGCTCCCCAACTCGAGCCTACGGCAGTGGAACGGCATGCCGTAGTGCGCCGCCAGCTCTGATACGGCCGCCCCCACTCGCGCGCTGTCGGCCGCGATCCCGTGATCCACGTGTGCGACCCCGAGCTCGAGCCCGAAATCGGGCGCCAGGCGGGCCATTACATCCAGGAGAGCCACCGAGTCGGGGCCGCCGCTCACGGCAACCAGGGCTACCCCCGGCTCCGGGAAGAGACGGTCTCGCTCCACGCGCTCCCTCACGCGCTCCAGGAAAGTGCGGCCCCCGCTCAACCGCCTTCCTCTCCAAGAGCGTTCTTCCTGGCCTGTGCCAGATAGCCGGGCTTGAGACCCAGCAGGTTAGACACCTTGCGCATCAGGTAGCTCTCGTGTTTCGCAAGCTCGCCGTCGGCATAGACCAGGCGCCACATGACTTCGGCCAGCACCATCTTCTGTCCCACACTGTACCGTCGGGCGATGAGCGAGGTGAACTGATAGAGGTCGGCTGCCCGGCGCCGCTCCCTGTCGGCGATCTCCATCAACTCGCGCGCGGTCTCGGCGGGGAGGGCAAAATGCCGTTCGAGAGCCTCCTCCAAGTGCAAACGCTCCTCGGGAGAGAACTCCTCATCGGCGTGCGCGAGCTCGAGAAGGAGAGCACAGGCGGCCAGGTGGAGCGGATCGGGCCTCTGCCCCCCGCCGCCGGACTCCGTGGTTTCCGGGCCGCCGTGCCCCACCCCCGCCTCGGGCCTCGCGGCCTGCGCAGGCTCCAGGTACTTGCCGAAGAAACGTTTCACGGAGTCGAGCATGTCGGCCTCAAAGTGCGCGGTGCGCCGTACGCAGTACACTCTGCGCCGGCACTGTGCACACGAAGAATAACAATGTTCGGGGTCCGAGGCCACCGGAGAGTCCCCACGCTAAGATGGCATAACCGATTGACCCGCAATAAGTTGCGAGAGAACACTTGACATTTGGACCAACGGTGTAGTAGTGTATCAGCAGACCAGTACATTAGGCCTTCGCATGTTCAGCCAAATCGATGCCCGACGTCCCACTCCGCTGTACGACCAGATCGCCGCTCGGATCAGGGTCGCCGTGGCATCGGGCGAACTTAAGGCCGGAGACTCTCTTCCCTCGGTGCGGCAGCTTGCGGCGCAGCTCAGGATCAACCCGGCCACTGTGGTCCAGGCCTATCGCGAGCTTGAATCCGAAGGTTTCGTAGAGATGCGTCAGGGCGCCGGCACCTTCGTCCGCGAGGTCGCCGGTGACCGGCGGGCCGAAGAGCGGGTAGAGCACGCGCGCCGGATAGTGCAGGACATGCTGTCTCAGGGCGCGCGACTGGGCATTGCGACCAGCGAACTCATTAGGGCGTTCAACGACGAAGTCGGAGCGGGTGCCGTATGACTACCGCCATTCAGACCAGAGATCTCCACTATCGCGCGGGGAAGACGTTCGAGTTGCGGGATCTGTCACTCGAGGTACCGGACGGCTCTATCTATGGCTTCCTCGGGCCGAACGGATCGGGCAAGACGACGACGATCCGACTGCTGTTGGGTCTGCTCCGGCCGCTTGGCGGCACGATCGCAGTCTTGGGGTATTCGATTCCGAGAGAGTCCCCGCGGATGCTGGCGCGCACAGGCTACGTGCCCGAGCGCCCTCATCTCTATCCCAGCCTCACGGTGGACGAGACTCTGCGCTACCACTCTGCATTCTACGAGACCTGGGACCGGCGGCGCTGTGAAGCGCTGTTCACCCAGTTCGGTTTGAACCGGGAGCAGCGTGTGGCCCGACTCTCCAAGGGCGAAACCGGAAAGCTGATGATGCTCCTCGCGCTCGCGCAGAACCCCGATCTCCTGATGCTCGACGAGCCCACCGACGGTCTGGACCCCGTCGTGCGACGCGATGTCCTCATGGCGCTCGTGGAATACGTGTCCCAGAAGAACGCCACCGTGTTCATCTCCAGCCACCTGGTGCACGAGCTGGAACGGATCTGCGACTGGGTCGGGGCACTGGACAACGGCCACATGGTCGCCGAGATGCCGATGCAGACGTTCAAGAACGGCATCAAGCGTCTGAGAGTGCAGGGGGCACCTTCCCTTCTGGAGGATACGCCGTTCGTGGTACTAGCCCGCGAGGAGGCAGTGGGGCTCGGCGCCGGCGAGACGTGGATCGTACGGGGATGGCAGGCGCCGATGAAGCAGTACTTCGACGGAATAGGTGCGTCGCTCAAAGAGGTGATCGACCTGGATCTTGAAGAGGGCTTCGTAGAGCTCTTGAGGACGGCGCGTACTGCCGGGAGCTAGGAGGGAGCGAGCATGTTCAAGGCAATTCTCGTAACGCAGCTCAAGTGGTCGCGCCTGGCCGTGGCGGTCACCACGGTGGCGTGCTTCGCGCTGCCGCTCTTGACGGTGCGCTCGGCTGGGGCCGTGGATCCGGATGCCTGGGATGTGGCCCTGCTGCTGGACTCCGTGCGCGCGTGGAGCGGCGTGTACCCCTTCCTGGCAGCCGCAGTGGGCCTGGTGTTGGCGACGACGGCCTGGGCGAACGACCACCGGTCGGGACACGTGCACGCGCTGTCTCTGCCCTTGCCGCGCTGGTACTTCGTGCTGCTGCGGTTCGGAGCTGGGTTGGTGCTCCTTCTCGTTCCGGTGGTGGCACTCTGGATCGGCTCGATCATTGCGGCGGCCGTCGCCAACATCCCGGCCGGACTGCAGGCATACCCGCATGCAATCACCGTGAGGTTTCTGTTGGCGGGACTCGTGGCCTACGGGTTCTTTTTTGCCATCTCTGCGAGCACCACGCGCACCGCGGGTTACGCGCTGGCCGTGATCGGCGCCCTGTTCGCGGGGCAGGCGGTTCTCGCTGCCGGCGATTCGGACGTGGACATAGTGAGTCCGGTGTTCGAGCAACTGGTCACCATTCCTGGCCCGCTGGAGGTGTTCACCGGGAACTGGATGTTGATCGATGTCTGATAGGATCGCCCGGCGTCGCCGCTGGCCGCACCTGTTCTTCTGCCTCACCGTTGTCACGGCCGGCTCGGCTCGTGCCCAATCCACTGTCGGGTACCGGGAGAAAGTAGAGCAACTCGCCGAGCGATGGCGCGAGGCGACGGCCCGCGCGGCGCGAGCAGAGAGCCTCCGCGGCGGCGAGGCGATGGATACGGTGTACGTGGGTCCTATGCGCGTTCTCGCCCGGCGCGGAGAGGGTGCGTTCGCGGCAGACGCAGCCAGCATCGTATGGAATCGACTGGGACCCGCGTTGGGACCGGACTCCCTCGGGCTGCGAGCGATGACCGTCCTTGCCTGGGAGAACGATGTCCCCTCGGGAGACTGGGACCGGACAGTGGGCGTCTCCTACTACCGCCGGTTGGGGGAATCCGAGCTCGCTTCCCGCATGCTCATCGAGATCGAGAGGCGCTTGTTCGACGATCTGCCCGCAGAGTACTCGGATTGGGTGGTTGCAGGCGTATTGGACAGTTTGTCCCCTCGCCGCCTGGCTGGCCTCTACACTGAACTGGCGACCACCCCGGCGCCCGCTGGCCGAGAGTGCTTCAACGGCTCACTCGAGGGCTGCGGGGCGTATCTGGGCCTCGAGGGGGACTACGATCGCGTCATCAGTTGGTACAGCCCGAGGACCAGAAGGGCGCTCGCCTCCCGCGCCCGCTGGTTGCTCAGACAAGAGCAACCGCAGCTTAGTGCGCGCGACCTCACGAGCTGCGTAGAGGCGAAGATGGACGACGCGTGCATTCGACTCATCAGGGCGCTCGATCTGCATCCCGGCCGCGCACCGGCGAGTCTCTCCGCTCGTGCCAGCCTGATCCGAGCGGCGGTCGACCTCGGGGGGCCGGGAACCCTGGGGCGAATGCTTGACGGCGACGACTCCACGATGGTGGGGAGGCTCGAATCGAGCACCGGCCTCCCTGTTGACTCCGTTCTTGCGGCGTGGCGCAACATGGTGCTGGGAGGGGAACCCCAGGACCCGGCGGTGTCGCGCTCCTCTGGATGGGTCGCCGTCTTCTGGGTTCTGGTTTTT
>JBHIEQ010000167.1:0-6598 GCA_046760725.1 Gemmatimonadales bacterium | reverse complement strand
GGCGGCCGGGGCTCCTTGCTGCTCGGCGGAGCACCTAGTACCCTGCGGACTCACCAGTTCAACAGGAGCTTCCTTCGAATGAGATCCGTCCACTACGCGGCCCTGGCGGGGATCGTGTGCCTTGCTGTTCCCGCCGCGAGCATCGCCCAAAGCGATTCCCCTCGGCGTCCGATCCCCTATCCCGTGATTCCGGACAGCGATTACATCGATGCACTCCGGAACGGCACGCGCGGCGAGACCGGCGAGCCCGGCCCCAACTCCTGGCAGCAGTGGACGAGCTACCGCATCAAGGCGCGTCTCCTTCCGGCCGACAAGCGTCTCGAGGGAACCGCGCGCATCGTTTATCACAACCACGCGCCGCGTGCGCTTCCGGCGGTCTTCCTTCACCTGCACCAGAACCTCCACGCTCCGGGCAACATCAGGACCGAGGTCCAGGAGGTGACCGGTGGGGTGCACCTCGAGCGAGTCGCGGCCGCGGGTGTGGAACTTGAGCCGGAGCCCCGTGGGAACGGCCCCGGATACTCGGTACGCGGTACGATCATGGCCTTGCGGCTCCCGGCCAGGCTCGCCTCGGGAGACTCGGTCGAACTCGGACTGGACTGGAGCTTCGCCGTGCCACAGAGCAGCTCGGGACGCATGGGCTGGAGCCGCGACGACCTGTTCCACATCGCCTACTGGTATCCCCAGATGGCCGTGTTCGACGACGTAGTTGGATGGCAACTCGACCCCTATCTGGGCAACGCGGAGTTCTACGCGGGGTTTGGTGACTACGATGTCACGGTTGAAGCTCCCGCCGGGTGGGTGGTGCGTGCCACGGGGGAGCTACAGAACCCGCGCGACGTGCTGCCTCCCGACGTACGGGAGCGGCTGGAGCGGGGGGCGCGAAGCGACACGGTGGTTCACGTCCTGACTGGCGACCAATTCGGTCCCGGAACGGCGACGCTGGGCGGCCCCGGAGCGACGCTCCGCTGGCGCTTCCGTGCTTCGCGGGTCCGCGATTTCGCCTTCAGCGCGGCGAGCCGTTCGATGTGGGACGCCACACGCACACCGGTGGGCGATCGTGACGGTGACGGTGTGACCGACTACGCCCGCATCGAGATCCTGTACAGGGAGGATGCACCGCTCTGGAAGAACACCTGGCGTTACGCGCAACACGCCATCGACTTCCTGTCGCGCTGGACCGGATACCCGTACCCGTGGCCGCACATGACGGCGATCGAGGGCGGTGGAATCATCGGCGGCGGGATGGAGTTCCCGATGATGACCCTCATCGGCAACTACAATCAGCGGAGCGACAGCTCCCTTTACTACGTGACCGCGCACGAGCTGGCACACATGTGGGTGCCGATGATCGTGGGAACCGACGAGAAGCGCCACGCCTGGATGGACGAGGGCACGACGAGTTTCAACGAGAACCAGGCGCGCAAGGAGTTCTTCCCCGGGATCGACCACGACGAACCGGACCGCAACTCGTACATTCAGGTGGCCCGCGTGGGGAGGGAGGGCGAGATGATGCGCCGCTCAGACTATCACTATCCGGGGCCCGCGTATGGAACGGCGTCCTACAGCAAGCCCTCCACGGTGCTGGTCGCGCTACGCGGCCTTCTGGGAGAGGAGACGTTCCGCCGCGCGTACACCCAGTACATCCGCGACTGGGCCTTCAAGCATCCCAAACCGTGGGACTTCTTCAATACGTTCAGCACAGTGAGCGGCCGCGATCTCGATTGGTTTTGGCGCAGCTGGTATTACGAGACGTGGATGCTGGATCAGTCGGTCGCGGCGGTGACCGCTGGCGTGGCGGGAGAGACGGGAGCGGCGGAGACGCGCATCACCGTCGAGGACCTCGGATTTGTGCCCATGCCGGTGCGCCTCACTATTACGTTGGAGAACGGAGACACATTGCGGGACGAAATCCCGGTTGACACATGGCTGGCCGGGAACCGGAGTGCCACGGTCAACCTGCGCACCACATCGCCCGTCACCCGTGTCGAGATCGATGCCGAGCACGCTTTTCCAGACGTGGACCGCGGGAACAACGTGTGGGAGAGGGGTCGACGCTGAACTCAGTGCGCTCTGTGCAGTACGCAAACACAGCGCACAGCGTACTGCGCACTAGCTAGCCAACCCTGTGCAGGTGCGTATCCTTGAATCCCGTCGGGTACTTGAGGCCGAGTCCCAGTACGCGGTCCAGCCCGATGTGTGCGATCCAGATGAGTGCGACCGCCATGGCAGTGCGGCCTTCGCTGAGAAACCCGAGGCCGAAGAGAACGCCCGGAAGAGCGTACGTATGCACCGTGTTGTAGGCTAAGGCGCCGATTCTCTTCCCTGCGAGATAGACGGGAATCGAAACGTCAGGAACCAGGAAGAGACCGGCGAACAGCCACCAACTCGCTCCGATCTCTCTGTACACGATCAGGGCCAGAACTGCGGCCATGAGGCCCTCGAGACGCAGTAGTGGACGGGGGGCGGTCGGGTTGATGAACATGATGTGGGCTCCGCCGGTGCGGGTCACGAGTTGGGGCGCAGAGCGTCAGCGCAAGATTGTAAGCGGTGGAAAGGAAAACACAATGCGAATTCCGGCTGTCTTGATGCTTCTCCCCACAGCACAGCTCGCAGCTCAGGCTTCGACGGACATCTATCTCGTCAGCATAACCACTCGGACACCATCGCCCGGTTTCGGCCGAGCTAAGAACATCACGGCCCGGAGCGGCTACGACAATCAGCCGTTCTTCACGCCCGACGGTCACGCGATCCTGTACACGTCTATGCGCGAGGGCCAGGCCGATACCTATCGCTACGACGTGGCCCGGGGCACGACCTCGCGCGTGACAGCCACACGCGAGAGCGAGTACTCACCGACGATCATGCCAGGCGACACCACCTTCTCGGTCGTGCGAGTGGAGATGGATTCCACTCAGCGCCTGTGGCTATTCGACCTTGACGGGTCCCAGCCTCGGCTACTCCTCGAGAACGTGAAACCAGTCGGCTATCACGCGTGGGGGGATGAGAACACCGTAGCCCTCTTCGTGCTCGGCGATCCGCCAACCCTCCAACTCGCCGACACCCGCACCGGCGAGACCAGGATCCTTGCACGAGACATTGGACGGTCGCTACACAAGGTGCCCGGCAGGGCTGCCATCAGCTTTCTCCACCGGGTGAGCGCGAACGACGCGTGGATCTCGGAACTGGACCTCGAATGGCACACGATTCGGCGCCTGATCCGCGCCCTTCCCCAAAACGAGTTCTATGCCTGGATGCCCGACGGGACGCTCGTCACCGCGGCCGGCTCAAAGCTCTTCACATGGAAGGAGGGTCAACACGACTCGTGGCGCGAGGCGGCCGATTTCGCGGATGTCGGCATCGGCCCGATCAGCCGGATCGCGGTGAGCCCTGAGGGAGACATGCTGGCCTTGGTGTCACAGCACTAACCCAGCGCCGCCCTGTGCCCTTGCGGCTTCGCGGCCGGGCCACGCCCTCTCACGCCGCGGCACTTCCCGTCCAAGCCAACAGCCGCAAGTGGCATAACGTTCAGCCGAAGGCGTGTGCGGACATGCCCCGGCCGCTACGCTCCGCGCTGCGCCTTCTAGTTGTATCCCTGCTCCCTCAGCGTCTCCTCCAGAGCTCCCAGCAGGGTCTCCACTCGAGAAACATCGGCATTGAGCCCCATGAGCCCGACACGCCAGGTCTTCCCCTTGAGCGGCCCGAAGCCTCCCGAGATCTCGACCCCGCGTTCCAGCAATCCCCGGCGTACCGCCCAGTCGTCGATGCAACAAGCGCCTCGTGAGCCCGCCGATGGCGCTCCCATCGAGCTTCGAGCCCTTCCTCCAGTATCAGCCTCAGCGCCTCCCGGAACGCGTAGATGTTCGACACGGGAGCGGTATGGTGAAACGCCCGTTGCTTTGTACCACCCGCCTCACCCCAGTACTGAAACAGGAGGTCTAGATCCAGGTACCACGTGGAAGGGCTCCGCTTGCGGCCGCGCACGGCCTCCATCGCCCTCGGACCGAACGTCACGGGCCCGAGACCGGGCGGCGCCCCGATGCACTTCTGCGAGCACGAGCCTGCCGCGTCGATGCCCCACTCATCGATTTCTACCGGCATGCCGGCGAGTGAGGTGACGCAGTCTATGGCGATGAGCGCCCCGTGTCTTCGAGCGATCTCCGCGACCTCAGGGATCGGCTGCGCCGCGCCCGTGGACGTCTCCGCGTGAACGACGATCACGAGTTTGGCTCGGCCTCGCTCCAGCTCCCGCTCGAAGCGTTCCGGCTCTATGATCTCGCCGAACGGCTCCTCCAGAACTCCGAGCTCCGCGCCGGCGCGGAGCGCCATCTCCCGCAGCCGCTCGCCGAAGTAGCCGATCACGCCGACCACCACTCGGTCGCCGGGCTCGACCAGATTCAGCATGATGGTCTCCAACCCCGAAGTACCCGTGCCCGACATCGGAATTGTGTGATGGTTCTCAGTGCGGTACACTCGGCGCAGCATGGCCATAGTCTGGTCCATCACCTCAAGAAAGTAGGGATCGAGATGCCCGACCATCGGTCGTACCATCGCCTCGAGCACCCGAGGATCGGGGTTGGAGGGACCCGGGCCCATCAGCAGGCGTTCGGGCGGGTCGAGAAGACCGACCGCGGGCGTGTTTCGCTCACCCATCCGTCAATACCTCCTGCGCAGCACCACGACGGCGAAAAGCGCGAGCTGCGACAATACGCTCATTCCCAGGAGTGCACCCGCACTCGTCTCACCTGTCACGTACTCGAACAGCGCTATCAGCAGTCCCCAGAAGAGGGCGAGGGTCGTCCCGGCAATCACGCCCGCCACGGTTCCCAGTCCCAACATCCACACCTTGCCCTCGAATACCGTACCGGCTGCCCGCACCCGGGTAGCGACGAAACCGAGTGTGGCACCCAGGGCGGCGTTCAACCAAAGGACCGGCGTGTGGCTGCCGAAGAGCTGGGTGCCGGGAAGCCACTCCATACGCGAGTGAAACCTATCACGAGCCCGGTGCAGCCGCAGCGGAGCGGGAGGGGCCCACGATGACACGAGGAGTGCACGGCGCTATGCTGGTGAGTGTCATGCGATTAGGTGCAATGCGATGCCCGCTCGTCCTGGTAGGCGCCCTTGCGTTCACCGGCTGCGAGTCCCCGGCTCCGCCGCTCCAGCATGCCGGTGTGATCGAGGGGTTCTACGGGGCGCCCTGGTCGCACGATGATCGCCTCGACATCCTCCGCTTCATGGGGAACGTCGGGCTCGACACCTACGTCTATGCCCCCAAGGACGACCCGTATCACCGGGAGCGGTGGAGTGACCCGTATCCGGACGAAGAGCTGGCCCGTCTCCGCGCGCTGGTCGCCACGGCCCAGGAAGCCGCAGTCGAGTTCTGGTATGCGATCAGTCCGGGCGGGAGCATGGTGTACTCGGATTCGGCACACTACCGGGCGCTCGAGGGAAAGATCCGAACGGTGTCGGAGCTGGGCGTCACGCACTTCGGGTTCTTCGTTGACGACGTTCCCGCGACTCTACAGCACGAGCGGGATCGCGAGTCCTTCCGCACCCTTGCCTCGGCCCACGCTCATGTGATCAACAGATTGTATCACGATCTCGCGCAGCACGGTGCACGCCTGGCCGTCACCCCTACGACCTACACTGATGCTTGGGGGGATCGAGACTATCTCGCCGAACTCGGCGATCTCGTCGATCCCGGCGTGCCGTTCTTCTGGACCGGAGTGGACGTCGCAAGTCCGGCGATCACGCGCGAGGAGGCCGATCGCTGGGCTGAGGCGACCGGGCGCAAACCGATCGTCTGGGACAATTACCCGGTCAACGACTACGCAAGGTGGCGTCCGTTCCTGGGTCCGTTCCGGGGCCGGGACCCCGAGCTGTCCCGCTCGACGGCGGGACTGGTATCGAACCCCATGAACGAAGCACACGCCTCGATGATGTCCCTTGCGACGCTTGCCGCGTACGCCCGCGACCCCGGAGCCTATCGACCCCTCAGCGCACAGCGGACAGCGCTCATCTCCTTGTACGGTGAGAAAGCCGCACAACTGCTGGGTCCGTTGATCGAGGTTTACGGCGACTACGGCTGGGACGAGAACCTGTTCGAGCCATTGTACATCCTGCGCGACACCATCGAGCCGGCGCCCATGGAGGACGCCCTACGGCGGCTTGGCGAGGCAATCGAGGCGCTCAGAAACGCCACCTCGACGGGAAGCGAGCCCGTCGAACCGGTGGTGGACGAGCTGGCACCCTTCATAGAGCGAACCACCGAGCGGCTGGAACAACTGCTACGAGACACATCATATGTCAGGACGGGAGACCGGCTGGTGTATCGCGCGGACCGCGATCGCTACGAGGCGTCGCGGCCAGGTTCAAAACGTCACGTAATTGACGGCGATCTCTCGGAGTGGACGTCGCCATGGCACGATCTAGGAGGCGGGTCGCGGGTGAGTTTCGCGGCCGACCGGGAGCGCACGCTCCTGGCCGTCGCAGTGCGCGATCCCCTGGTCTCACCGCGCGCGGCGGAGCAGGTGGGCGAGGGAGATCACGTACAGCTCATTCTGGACGTCGATCCCCTCGACGCGCGGTTCGGGCTCAC
>JBHIEQ010000166.1:0-6608 GCA_046760725.1 Gemmatimonadales bacterium | reverse complement strand
GATGTTCTGATTTTGGCTCCGGCTGATCGCCCAGCAGCGATAACGGCTGAGCTCGATCTCGGGGTGATCCCCGAGCAGCGGCTTCAGGAGCCCGTCTTTGAGGGGTTTCGACCAGAGCTCTACCACTTTGATAACCTGTAGTTCCTCTGGCACGACGGCCCGGCACCGTCGATGAAAAGCGCAACACCAGACAGAGAGGCAATCGGATGACCGCCCTTGATTGGTCGATCGTGGTCGTCTACCTGATCGGACTTGTAACTCTGAGCTATTACCTCGGCAGAGGACAGGCGGACCAAAGAGATTACTACTTGGCCGGGCAGACGCTGGGCTGGGCCAGGTCGGGGCTTTCGACTATGGCGACCCAGCTGGGAGCGATCAGTTTCATATCCGCACCTGCATTCGTCGGCTTTCGTGAGGGCGGCGGTATGAAGTGGCTCAGCTACGAATTCGGTGTGCCACTGGCGATGATCTTCCTGATCGGCTTCATAATTCCTCCTCTATACAAATCCGGCGTAGTCAGCATCTACGAATACCTGGAACGGCGGTTCGGGGGTAGCACGCGCGTTCTGGTGAGCTTGGTGTTTCAGGTCAGCCGTTCACTTGCCACCGGCGTGAGCATATACGCCTTGGGTCTCGTGCTCTCTGCCGCCCTGGGCATGCCTATCTGGATGACGATTCTGATCACCGGAGGCGTAACGATCGTTTACGATACGCTGGGCGGGATGAAAGCCGTCGTGTATTCGGACGTAGTCCAGATGGGCATCATATTCGGCGGCATCCTGCTCAGCGGTCTATTTGCACTCCACTTGTTGGGAGGGTGGGGTGCTTTTGTCGCCGACCTCGACATGAGCCGGCTTCAGGCGGTGGATTTCGCAAGTTGGGGGGTGGTCGACGGCAGCGAGTTTGGCTTCTGGCCGATGGTGATCGGAGGATTCTTCCTGTACGCTTCCTACTACGGATGCGACCAGAGTCAAGTACAGAGAGTGCTCTCGTGCAAAAGCCTGGACCAGGCTCGCCGTACGCTCCTGTTCAACGGACTCGGGAGGTTTCCCCTCGTGCTACTTTATTCCGTGATGGGACTCTTGATCGGCACGCTGGCCCTCACCGATTCCCGCTTCATGGCAATGGTGTCGCCCGAGAATCCCGACCTGATGGTTCCCACCTTCATCATTCATTTTCTGCCAGCTGGGCTGACCGGTCTGCTGATCGTCGCGATATTGGCAGCGGCAATGTCTTCACTGGATTCCGCCCTCAACTCGCTGAGCGCGGCATCCATGCGAGATGTAGTCGTGCGCTACGCCCCGAGACCGTTGACGGACAGGCAGAACCTACTTTATTCGAAGCTGTTGACGATTTTTTGGGGCCTCGTCTGCTCGCTGACGGCCTTCTTTGCCGGCCGCATCTCCCCCACCGTGATCGAAGCTATCAATCTCGTCGGTTCATTGTTCTATGGGCCGATACTTGCGACCTTCGCCCTCGCGGTGCTTACGCAACGCACGCATGCCTTAGGCATGAACATCGGCCTTATCGCGGGAGTCGTCCTCAATTTCGGCCTCTGGCTTTTCGCACGGGACGCTGTCTTCTGGTTTTGGTGGAACTTCACGGGCGCTGCCACAACGCTGTTCGTCGCCTACGGGCTGAGCCTATTGCTCGAAGGCTCTGGAAGGACGACGGGAGCGCTCGCGCTGGAGGGTGTGGGATTCCGTCGCAAGGAGACCGCCACGCTGCTGGCCTATTTCCTCGGCATCGTGATCGTTAGCCTGTCCGTGAAAGTCCTGTTCTAGGCCTCGACCCAGCGGCCGCCGCTCGCGTCCTACCACAAGCGCGTCGCGGGGACGGCATCCACTCGTGGATCGGACAGGGCCTCGTATTAGGGCGAAGGATCCGGCTCTAACTCCTCGATCCGGTGCAGTTCACGTTCGCTGGGCCGCGTGCCCGCCGGCCGGTAGAGGATCACCCGCGCACGCTCCAATGTCACGAGCCCTCCTCCGATCATCTCGTCCAGATCAGGGAGGACCGACTGAATCGCCTCCTCAGCCTCCACTACCTCGATGATGATTGGGAGGTCGAGAGAAAGTCGTAACACCCTCTCGGTGTGCACGGCACCACTCGCGCCGAATCCGGCGACACCGCGCAATACGGTGCCGCCAGCAAGGCCTTTTTCGCGGAGACGGTGGAGCAGCGCTTCATACAGAGGCTTCCCACGGTACTTGTCCGCTTCGCCGATGAAGATCCGCATCAGGGTACGTTCGCCCGTAAAGCGGTGGGTCATGACGCAACTTCTATAATAGCTGATTGGCGATCGCGGCCCCGGCCATCACCGCCACAATACTACCCAACATCGTCACCGCGATGTACACGGCTGCTTGTGAGTACTGGCCGTCGCCGAGTAGCACAACGCTTTCGTAGCCGAACGTGCTCATCGTCGTGAACGCGCCGCAGAAGCCGATCGTCAGACCGGCACGGAGCTCCGGTGAGAAGACGGTTGAGCCCGTCGCGTAGCGCAGCGGGAATCCGAGGACGAGCGAACCCACGACGTTTACCAGTAGGGTGCCGGCGGGGAAGTCCCCTCGGCCGACGTGGAGCTGTAACCAGCCTGACAGCGCGTACCGTGCGACGGTTCCGGCGAGTCCTCCGAGTGCGACGTAGGCGAGCATTATCAGGTGTCGGGTAGCCGAGCCGCGGCGGACGCAAGCCTCCGGAGCCGTGCCCGCAGTTCGGCGGCGAGCGGGTCGAGGCGGCCACCGACTTCGGGATTGACGGTTCCGTAGCGGCGCGGACTGTGCGCCGACAGATCGTGTGCGCGCGCGGTCCAGATGCTGGCCGTCGCCAGGTACCGGCGGTGTCGCTTGTTGAGTAGGAATGTGGGCAAGAAAACTCCTTCCCTGGTTCGGGCAGGAGTCATCATCCCACGAGCGGGCGGTTCGAGGCGAACTCCATCGCCTCCGGGTTCGATGTCCCGGGTTCTGTGGGCGTCGATATACCAGCGGTCGTGTGGGAGCCCAAGGCATAGACGTTCCTGGGCGCCCCTTGCCCCTAGCGTTTCAATCGCACCAAATGGAAGAAACGGCGCGCCTGCGCCGTCCAACACCACAGACATGGGGATCACTCCCGTGGCGGAGGCCGAGCTCGACGCCAAGACAATCGCAGCATGCCGCCGCGGTGACCCCGGGGCGCAACGCGCCGTGTTCGAGCACTACAAGGATCGGGTGTACTCGATCGCCCTCCACTTCATGAAGGGCGACGATGCCGCAGCCCAGGACGTGGCGCAGGAGGTGTTCGTGAAAGCCTTCAGAGCCGCACACTCGTTCCGCGAGGACGCGCGGCTCCCCACCTGGCTCTACCGGATCGTGGCCAACACGTGCATGGACGAGCTGCGCAGGCGCCGCCGACTGCTGTTCTTCGGTGACGTGCCGGAACGGCTGCACCCGTCGGTTGCGCCCACCGAGCCGCGTGAAGTCCATCCCGACGTCGCCGTAGCAGTCGGCCGGCTCACGCCCAAGCTTAGAATCGCCGTCCTGCTCCGCTATTTCGACGATCTCTCGTACGACGAAATCGCCGCGGCACTCGGCGTCACCACGGGAACGGTGGCGTCCCGTCTCAACCGGGCCCACGCGTTCCTGGCCCGCGAACTCGGACATCTCGCGAAAACGGAACATGCCGATGCCTGATCGCGAGGACGTGAGAGATCTCATGCGGGGCCTTCCGCTCAGGCGGGCGCCGGAGGGCATGTGGCAGAGCATCGAGGCCGCGCTGAGGCGTCCCGCGAAACCCGTACCCTTCATCCGGCGCCCCATGAGCTCGCCCCTGCTCGCGGCGGCTGCGCTGCTCGTTGCACTGTTGGGCGGTGCGTACATCGGCGTGCTGCGATCGTACGGGGCACCTTCGCGCTGGGACGTGATGCCGCTCGCCGGGACCCCCACGGTGGCCGGCGCGGCACTCCTCGATCACGGTGGCCTCAGTGTAGGAGAGTGGCTGGTGACGGACGACGAGTCTCGAGCCGAGCTTACGGTGGGCCGGATCGGCGTGGCGGACGTGGGTCCCAACAGTCGCGTGCGACTGGATCGCGGCGGGCTCACCGACCATCGGCTCACACTCGAGCGGGGGAGTTTGAGCGCCGTGATCGCGGCACCACCGCGTCTCTTTTTTGTGCGAACCCCTGCGGCACTCGCGACCGATCTCGGCTGCGCCTACACGCTCGAGGTGGACAGCGCCGGCACGAGCCGCATTCACGTGACCGCGGGATGGGTGGAGCTTAGGCAGGGCTCGCGCATCTCGCTGGTGCCCGCGGGACTGGTGGCCGAGGTGGGGATTGGGCGTGGTCCGGGCACGCCCTATCCCGACGGTTTTCCGGCCGAGGCGCGGGCGGCGCTCCATCGGCTCGACCGCGGGACGGGGACGGATCGCGATCTCGCGCTGGTATTCGCCGCGCTCCACACCGCCGAAGACTACGTGACACTGCGCCGGGAGAGCGGCATCACGCTGTGGCACCTGCTGCAGCGATTGGACGGCGCGATGCGGGAGCGCGTCTACAGGCGCCTGGCCGAGCTGGCCCCTCCACCGGCCGGGGTCACGAGGGAAGGAATTCTGGCGCTCCAGCGTCCAATGCTCGAAAGCTGGCGCCGGGATCTCAATCCGATGTGGTCCGAGGAGGCCGAGACCTGGCTCGCACGCGCCGCGCGCCAGCTGTGGAACTGGACGGTGCGATGATCTCTAGACCGAGGGGAACCCGATGAAACGCGCACTTGCCACACTGGCCTTGAGTACTCTCTTGATTGCCGCAACTCCCACGCCGTTCGGCGGCTGGGCCGTGGTCACCGTGCTGGACATGCCGGAGTATCTCGAGGCCGGCAAGGCCACCACCCTGGCGTTCGAGATCCGGCGGCACGGAGCGGTCCTTCTGGACGACGTGTCCCCCACGGTGACGCTGCGTCGGCCGGACGCCGGTTTCGTCTCACGGATGCTGGAGCGCGATAGATTCGGCGCCGAGCGGCGCGAGGGCAGCGCAGTATACCGGGCCACGATCACACCTAGGGACACGGGCGAGGTCCTGATCACGATCGACACCGACTGGAACCGCTGGAAGGTGGATCTTCTGCCCATCAGCGTGGTCGCGAGCGGTGAGTGGCCGGAGCCCATGTCTCCAACCGATCGCGGCCGCCAGCTCTTTGTCGCCAAAGGCTGTGCGGGTTGTCACGTAAAGCGGGACGATCCCGTGCTCGCCGAGCGGCGGGCGGTTCCGGTCGGTCCTGAGCTCACTGGGCGTGAGTATCCCCCAGATTGGCTCGCGCAGAAGATCGCCGATCCGGCGCGGCTGCGCGGGAGCTCGAATCGCTACGGCAGCGATTACGGGCAGATGCCCAACCTGGGTCTCGACGAGGAGGAAATCGCGGCCATCGTGAGCTTCATAAACGAGGAGAGGGTGGCTGCTGTGGAGATGGAGGGGTGGTAGACCGGACCGGTACCCTCCAGACGCCGCGGTGCCGCTGGCGGTCTATTTCTTCTTGAACACCGCTCTCCATCCAGTGTAGTGCGGCAGTGGCCCGAGGCCGATCTGCGAGAACCTCTCGACGACATAGAAAAGCCCGGGGTCGCCCTCTTGGGCGCGCGTGAGCACTTGAGGGAGGGTGCGTCGCGGGCAGCTCGCGTAGAGGAGGGTGCGGGGCCCGTCTTGTCCCTGGCCTGGGAAGGCTGCCACTGAGCGAACGGAGTCGCCCAGGAGGCGCGTCAGCGCCTCCTGAGGCAGCGTGGAGACGATGCGGAGGGCTACCGTGCCCAAGCCCAACTTCCGCTCGAGGGTTATCCCCGCGGCATTGCCGGCCGCAAATCCGCCAGCGAAGGCCACGATCAGGAGGGGGTGTTCGCGCACTCCCGTAACGACCTGGCTCACTGCCAGAACCCATATCCCAACCTCGACGAAGCCGAGCAGAACGGAAACGATAGTGCGGCCTTGGACGACGGAAATGGTCCGGAACGTACCGAGGGAGACGTCCACAATGCGGAGGCAGAAGATCAGTACCGCCACCATCCAAAACGGGAGGATGTCGAGGAGCAACATGGCAAGATTCGGCCATTAGGGTTTCAGTCGGTTGCACTGCAAGGTATATGAGCGGCTTCAGGACTTGCGTAAAGGGCGCGGGGGCGGCGGGGGGGCAGCTCCGCCTACTCGATCAGTATCTGCTCCTCTGCGGATACGAATAGTACGTCTTTCAGGGAGGGGTGACGTTTGAGAAGCTCACCTCCTTTTTCCCGGAGGCGCCCTTCGGTGAGGCCCAGCACCACGAGGTCGGCGGTCGTGGACCGCTTCTCCACCAGTTCGGCGAAGTCGGATCTCTCGTCGGTGGGGATCACCACAAGGTTCTTCTTGGAGATGGGAAGCCTCCCCGTGGTGATCATCTGATACAGCCTCCTACGCTCCACTTCCACGTCGGCCTTTGGAAACGCAGCGAAGATCCTGATGTGACCGTCCTTCCAGTCGGGGTGGCCAAGAAGTATGTATGCGAGGAGGATCATCAGGTTCGCGTTGCGATAGTCGTGCCACGTGAGCCAGACATGATCGTCTTACGTCCGATCTTCTCACGATTGGGCATGCCGAACAGGTTGATGAC
>JBHIEQ010000165.1:0-6624 GCA_046760725.1 Gemmatimonadales bacterium | reverse complement strand
TCGACCTCCGCGACGGCCGTCGCGACCACGACGGCGACATCGGGCCAGTGCTGCTTCACGCCCTCGAGCAGCGCCACACCGTCCATGCCCGGCATGCGGAGGTCGGAGATCATTACTTCCGGCACCTCGCGGGCAATGACCTCGAGTGCTTCCTCTCCCGAGGCGGCCTGGAGGCACCTGTAGTTCGTGCGCTCGAGGCCCTTGGCCAACGCGGAACGGATGACATCGTCGTCTTCCACTATCAAGCAGGTCACTTGTTTCGCCATGGGCTCACAACGTAAGGTGCCCGCCCAGCCGGGGGCACCGGCCGCAATAATGAAGGTTCGGTTGCTCTACGCCCGCTCGCGCGTGTAGGTTCCCAGCGCCATCACGGACTGGCGGACACGTCATGACCCGCGTATTCGAGGACGACTTGGCGGCCAGGTTCGCAACGCGGGCGGTACATGCCGGCCAGCGTCCCGACGCTGAGACCGGGGCGATCATGCCGCCCATATACCAGACCTCGACGTACGTTCAACCGGCTCTGGGAAAGCACAAGGGATTCGAGTACGCGCGGACCCGTAACCCGACACGCGACATACTGGAGCGCAGCATAGCCGCCCTTGAGGGTGCGGCCCACGGCTTCGCGTTCGCTTCGGGTATGGCGGCCACCGATGCAATACTGAAACTGCTCGACGCCGGAGACCACGTGATCAGCGGCGAGAACGTGTACGGCGGTACGCACCGGCTCATGACTCACGTCTTCGAGCGGCTGGGGCTCACGTTCTCCTTCGTGGACACCCGCGACGTAACGCGCATAGAGGAGTCCATCACGCCGGCCACGAAGATGCTGTTCGTCGAGACGCCGACCAATCCGATGATGCGGCTCACCGACCTCAGTGCGGTGGGGCGCCTGGCGAAGGAGCACGGAATCATCCTGGTCGTCGATAACACTTTCGCGACGCCGTGCTTTCAGCTACCCGTCACCCACGGCGCCGAGGTCGTTCTGCACTCGACGACAAAATACCTGAACGGCCACAGCGACATGGTCGGAGGAGCTGTCGTCACAACGCGGGACGACCTGGCCGAGCGGCTGGCGTTCCTCCAAAACTCCGTCGGAGCCGTCCCGGGGCCGCTCGACTGCTGGCTCACGCTGCGCGGCATCAAGACGCTGCACCTGCGGATGGATCGGCACGACGCGACCGGCCGCCGCATCGCACAGTGGCTCGAAGACCACCCGACTGTGGAACGCGTGTACTACCCTGGTCTGCCAGGCCACGAGCAACACGCTCTTGCGTGCAGCCAGATGATGGGCTTCGGCGGAGAGTACGCGGCTATTCTCGCTCGCCGAATCGCTGGGCGGCGTGGAGAGCCTCATAGGACACCCCGCCACCATGACTCATGCCTCAGTCCCGAAGGAGATGCGTGACGGGATGGGACTGACCGACGGTCTGGTGAGACTGTCGGTCGGCGTAGAGGACGCGGACGACCTGATGGACGACCTCGACCAAGCCCTCGCAGTGGCGGCGAAGGCATGAGGGCGAAACCGGCGCGAGCCGGTCGCGTATGGCACTTGGCAGCCACTCGCCACCGGACACAGGAGTGAGACATGGCAAACGAAGGCAGTCTCCCATCCGCCCGCCCCCGCAAGGTCCTCGAGAACGTCGCGGCCGTGACATGGGAGCATCCCGCCGACCGCGCGGCGCTTCAAGCGCTGCGTGCGGTGCCGGGCTTCAACGAAGCCGTAAAGAAGATCGTCGGGTACTTCGGTGAGCGGGGCATCCGCCTGATCTTCCAGGCAAACGCGGTGCAGGTGGGACCCAGGCAGTTCCCACGGCTGCACACGCTCTGGACCGAGGTGTGCACCACGATGGACTGGGCCGAGCGACCGCCTCTCTTTGTGTCCGAGACGCCGATCGTGAACGCCAGCGCAGTGGGCGTGGACCACCCGTTCGTTGTAGTCAACTCGGGCACGCTCCGCCTGATCGATGAAGACGAAACCCGGGTGCTCCTGGGGCACGAGCTGGGACACGTGATGAGCGGCCACGCGCTCTACCGTACCGTGACACTTCTCATCCTCTGGCTGGGGCTCCAGAACCTCCCGTTCCTCGCGGGGCTCGCCTTGCTGCCGATCAAGCTCGCCCTCCTCGAGTGGTACAGAAAGAGCGAGCTCTCATCCGACAGGGCCGGGCTCCTCGCCAGCCAGGACCCACGCGCCTCGCTCCAGCTGTTCCTGCGTCTCGCGGGCGGCGCGGATGCCATACAAAGGGCGCCCCTGCTGCAGGACATGAACCTCGACGCCTACCTGGAACAGGCGCGCGAGTACGAGGAGCTGGGTGGCCCGCTGGACAAGGTGTACAAGATTCTCAACACACTGGGGACCACCCACCCCTTCCACACGCTCAGGGCGGCCGAGCTTCAGCGGTGGATCGATGAGGGCTCGTATGAGCGCGTCCTGGAGGGAGAGTACACCCACCGCGGCACCGAGGAGCGCGAGCGGCCGCTCACCTCCGAATTCGGCGACGCCGCGAAGCACTACGCCAGGGAGGCGAAGGAAACCGTCTCGCAGGTGGCCGATGCGGCGAAGCGCGCTGCGTCTGCCTTCAGCGACTCGCTGCGCCGAACGCGGCGGGGAGATTCCTCCGGGGAGGCCGACCGGGAGTGAACGTCTTCGTCGCGGCGGGCGGGAACACGCACTGGCGTGGGCGCTCGCACCATCAGCTCGTGTGTTCTGTGGGCCCGGCAACCCGGGCACCGCACAGATCGCCACCAACGTCCCGCTGGATCTCGAGAACCACCAAGCGGTGATCGACGCCGTGCGCCGGCACCAGATCGATCTCACCGTGATCGGACCCGAGGCCCCGCTTGCCGCCGGGCTGGCCGACGCTCTCGCGCGCGTCGGCCATCACGTGTTCGGGCCCACAGCACAGGCCGCGCGGATCGAATCCTCTAAAGCCTTCGCCAAGGAGGTCATGGAAGCGGCCTGTGTGCCGACCGCGCGGAGCCGAACCTTCACCTCGGAGTCCGAGCCTGAGGCCCTGAGCTATGTCGCCGATCACCCCGAGCCGCTCGTGGTCAAGGCCTCCGGGCTGGCCGCCGGCAAGGGTGCGGTCGTGTGCCGCACCCGGGATGAAGCGAAGTCCGCCGCGGCCGAGATGTTCGGCGGCAAGTTCGGCGATGCTGGGCTGGAGGTCCTGATCGAGGAGTATCTCGAGGGGGAAGAACTCTCGGTATTCGCCCTGACCGACGGCGAGCAGGTAATGCTCCTGCCGGCGGCGCAGGACCACAAGCGCCTCGGAGAGGGCGACGTGGGCCCCAACACCGGGGGGATGGGAGCGTACACCCCCGTCTCCATCGCCGCCGACCAGCTCCTGGCACGCGTGGAGCGCGAGATTATCGTACCAGTGCTCCGGCGCCTGGCGGAGATCGGCTCACCGTACCGCGGGGTGCTGTACGGCGGCCTCATGATCGACGAGGAGGGTGACCCCAAGGTGCTGGAGTTCAACTGCCGCTTCGGTGATCCGGAGGCTCAGGCCGTCTTGCCGGCGGCCGACCTCGAGCTGGCCGATCACCTCTGGCGGATCGCGGCGGGCGAGACGTGGCACCCCGCCCACGAGAGCTGGAGGGCGAGCCGTGCAGCGGTGACCACCGTGCTCGCCGCCCCCGGCTATCCGGGCGCGCCTGTTAAGGGCGCCGAGATCACGATCCCGGCCGAGCTTCCGGCCGACACCCTGCTGTTCCATGCAGGCTCGGCGGTGGATGCGCAGGGGACGCTCCGCACCGCCGGGGGTCGGATCTTTTCGGCCACCGGTCTCGGTGCAACGGTGCGTGAAGCGGCGGAGCGAAGCCGGGAACTCGCTCAGGTCATCGAGTTCGAGGGGAAGGTGTACCGGCGCGACATCGCCTGGCGCGAGGCGCGGCGTGCCGGAGCTTCCTGAAGTCGAGACGATCGTTCGCGGGGTGGCGCCGCGTCTTACCGGTCGCCGCCTGCTGAATCCCCGCCTGGCGAAGACGGACGTGCTCCGCAAGGTCTCACGCGCCCGTCTCCTTAGGACCATCGCCCGCAATAGAGTCGAGAGCGTATCGCGGCGTGCCAAGCACGTGGTCATCCTGTTCTCGAGCGGCCATCGGTTGGTCATCCAGCCCCGGATGACCGGCACGCTCACGATCCACGAGGGGAGGCTCCGGCCCGCCGATCGGCGGTACGGCGTCCTGGAGGCCCGCATCGAAGGTGGTGGCACTTTGCTCTATAGCGACGTGCGCCGTCTCGGCACCCTATCGCTGTTGGACCAGAAGGGCTGGGCTTCCTATACTGCGCTCATCGGCCCCGAGCCGCTCGGGCCCGGCTTCGACGAGCGCCGGCTCGCCGAGCGGCTGAGCGGCACGCGCCAGGCCGTGAAAAAAGCATTGATGGATCAGCGCCGCGTCGCGGGCATCGGTAACATCTATGCCAATGAGGCCCTGTTCCGGGCAGGTATCGATCCGTCGAAGCCGGCCCATCGCTTGACTCGCGGCGAACTAGGCTCCCTCTACCGGGCGGTCCGCTCCGTTCTGGGGGAAGCGATCGCCCGAGGAGGAACGACGGTGCGAGATTACCGGACGGCCACCGGGGATGCCGGGGGCTTTCAGCATTCTCTCCTGGTTTACGGCCGCGCCGGCGAGCCCTGCGTGTGGTGCCGATCGCCGCTCGCCACGACGCGCCGGATCGACGGGAGGGCGACGACCTTCTGCCGGCACTGTCAGAGGTGAGGGCTACTTGAAGATCGCTGTCGTGTTTGAGGCCGCTAACGAGGGTTGGGAGGACGCCGACTACAAGGCCGAGGTGCAGGCCGAAGTGGAGGAAGCGGAGTACGAGGTGGCGGAGGCGCTCATGGCGCGCGGCCATGACGTGTTGATGGTGGGCGTGTACGACGACGTGCACGTGATGCTGGAGAAGCTGCGCGCTTTCGAGCCGGACCTGGTCTTCAACTGCTCGGAGGGGTTTCGCGGGCGGGGGCGGCTCGACTACCTATTCCCAGCGCTCCTGGAGTCGGAGGGTTACCACTACACCGGATCTCCCCCCACCGCGCTCCTGATCACCCGCAACAAGGCGCTCAGCAAGAAGGTGCTGGCCTACCACGGGTTGCACGTGCCGGGGTTCGCGACGTACCGGTTGCGGGAGGAGGTGGGCGAATCTCCGCCGGGTCTCACGTTTCCTTTGATCGTCAAGCCGCTCCAGGAGGATGCTTCCGAGGGCATCAGCATGGCGTCGGTCGTGAGCGACGGGGACCAGCTGGCCGAGCGAGTGCAGTTCATTCACGAGCGGTTTCACCAGCCGGCCATCGCCGAGGAGTTCATCGAGGGTCGCGAGCTGTACGTCGGTGTGCTGGGAAACGGCGACGCGCTGGAGATCCTGCCGATCACCGAGATGGTATTCGACAAGGACCGCACGAGGCCAGAGGAACGCATTGCCACCAAGTCCGCCAAGTGGGACGTGCCGTACCGGGAGCGCAAGGGAATCCGCAACGTGTTCGCCCGTCCGATTGGCAAGAAGGCGAGGGAACGCATAGACGAGACTTGTCGCGTGGCGTTCCGCGCTCTCTGGCTGAGAGATTATGCCCGGCTGGATGTGAGACTCACGCCGGAGAACGAGGTGTGGGTCATCGAGGTGAACGCCAACCCGTTCATCAGCTTCGGACACGACATGGCGAATGCCGCGGAGAAGGCGGGGATGGACTACTACGCATTCGTCGATCGCATCGTGACGCTCGCGACGGAACGCTATGCCCAATAGGCGGAAGACGCGGCACCCCGTGCCGCGACCCGAGCTGCGCTGCAAGTGCGGCCAGCCCCTGAGGCGATTCTGGCCCAACTGTCCGTGGTGCGGGCGCGTGCAGGTCTGGGAGGACGAACCGCCCGTGACCCAGGCAGAGTGCTATCGCTGCGGCTGGGTCGTATCGGACCTCCACACGTACTGCCCGTGGTGCGGCGCCGACATCCACGAGGAGGGTTTCTCGTCCGAAGTGCCGCTCAAGGCCCCCAAGGGCTTCAAGTTCGAAGCTCGTTGCGACTGGGGGTGCGGCGGCGGTGTGCAGTATCCGATGCCGTACTGTCCGTGGTGCGGCCGCCCCCAGAGTTGGGACGACGAGGGGTACGACGGAACCTGTTCCCATTGCCATCGGGGCGCCGACGACTGGATGAAGGTGTGTCCCTGGTGTGGCGAGGATCCCACGGGCAGGGACCTGATTGCGCCCGCGCTCAGGCGTGTCCGCAACCTGCTCAAGGAGACGGGCATCAAGGACTGGGGATATCGGGTGATGCTGCGGCCTGGAGTGTCGGGCGTCGATCCCAAGCATCCCAAGATCATCGAGATCGACGAGCGGCACGTGTTGAATCGCCGGCGCAACGAGATCGACTGGAAGGAGCTTGTGGGGCTCATCTGCCACGAGGCCGGCCACAGTTTTCTGTACCACTACTGGTCGTTCGCCCGTACCGCCGACTTCCGGCGCATCTTCGGCGAGGTGGACAAGGCGTACCGCGTGGCCGACGACACTTGGGTGGACCTCGCGCGCAAGCGCGTGAGCGCCGTACGCGCGCAGTACGTGACCGCATACGCGGCGAACCACCCGCTCGAGGATTTCGCGGAGGTGTTTCGCTTCTACGTTC
>JBHIEQ010000164.1:0-6645 GCA_046760725.1 Gemmatimonadales bacterium | reverse complement strand
GCGCCACAGGCCCGGTGTCACCTCATCCCACACCGCAAAGACATTCACGAATTCCGCCCAGCTCGCGTAGCTCGTGGATCCACCGAGGGTCAGGGGATCGGCGTACGAGCCGAAGAAGAAGCTCATGCTGACCCCGCTACCCAGCTCCAGGCCGGCCGGCGACAGCGTCATCCCGTACTCCCCGCCGCGCGGGCTCACCGCCACCGCGAGTGAGTCCTCCGGCCCCAGAGGGCTCCCGTCCAGCGCCTCGAGGGATCCGGCGGGAAAGTCCAGCTCCACGTAGAGCGTGTTGAATCCGTCGTCGTGAGTGAGGCGGCCGACGGTTCGGCGAGCGTTCGAGACGACGAAAGAGGCCGGCTGAGGCGCGGGAGCCGCGCCCTGCAGCCTGAGGATGAGGAGGTCCGCCGTCGAGAGCGTCTCGTCGATGGGAACCGTGAGATCGCCGCACGCCGCGAAGTAGAGCACCGTCGAGGCGGTTGCCGCCGCCCGGAGCCCCCGTGATATTGCGATCGCATGCTCCGATTGTCCGCGCTCGTCGCTGTCGCACTCTCTCTCGCCGCCTCGCCTGTCTGGGCCCAGAGGTGGAACGATGCGGCGACGCGTTTCCTGGTGGCCCGCGCTATCGCGCGGCGAACGGCCGTGAGTGCGGACAGCGGCCTCAGAGATTTTCGCGCCCGTGCCCATGGCTTCGTCTTTTTCCTGGGACAGCTGGGTGAAGGGTTGGCCGAACCGCCGCGCCTAGTCAAATCCGACCAGCTCGTGCTGGAAGTGTACTGGAAATCGCCCGGACTCAGCAAGCAACGCATAGTAGGATGGCGCGACCGGATCGATCTGCCCACCGACATCCAGTACCATCGCGACCACCTTGGCATAGTCCAGAACAACTTCGGCGACCGCATTCGACTGGGTCATGGCGACGAGGTTCGCGACGTCCCGCATCCCCTGTCACCGAGCGGGACGGCGCTCTACGACTTCGCGATCGACGACTCTCTCGTCATCAGTCTGCCACAGCAAACGGTGAGGGCCTACGAGGTCCTCGTGCGGCCCAAGGATTCGGACCAGCCCCGCGTGGTAGGCAGCCTGTTCATCGACGTCGAGACCGCCGAAGTGGTGATTTTCCGCTTCAGTTTCACGCGGAGTGCGTATCTGGACGACACTCTCGAGGACATCTCCATCGTGCTGGAGAACAGCCAGTGGAATGCGCGCTACTGGCTTCCACGGCGGCAGGAGATCGAGATTCGACGCCGCACCGCCTGGCTCGACCTGCCCGCCCGAGGGATCATCCGGGGCAGGTGGGAGATAGGAGAGTACCGCCTGAACGAGGGCCTTCCCGACACTTTGTTTCGCGGCCAGGAAATCGTGGCGGCTCCGCGTGCGGTGCGGGATACGTTCGGCTGGCCTGAGCCGATGGACCGGGTGATCCGCGCTGCCGCCGAAGGGGCGATGACGTTCGACCTGGAGGAGGTACGGGCGGAGATCAGGGCGGTGGCGGGTGCGCACGTGACGTCGGGGCTGGCGGTAACCCGCGCCGGCGTGGCGAAGGTCTCCGATTTGTTGCGGTTCAACCGGGTGGAGGGTCTCGCGGTCGGGGGTGGGTGGTTGGTGAGACCCGGTGGGGGGCGGCTCACGGTCCGCAGCGAGGCCTCATACGGCTTCGGAGACGGGAGGCTCAAGGGGACGCTCGATCTCCGTCTCGCGGGACGCGGGTTCAGCCTGGAGGTCGCAGGGTCGCGACGCGTCGTGGACGTGGCCGATGAGCCGGTGACCGCAGCGGCACTCAACTCGCTGCTCGCTCAGGAGCTGGGACGCGACTTCGCGCACTACGTCCTGTTGGACGCCGTGATCGCGACGGTTCGCGGGGATCTGGACACTCGTGAATCGGTCTCGTTCGCCGTAGGGCTGGAGCGCAGTACCAGCATGCAAGTGGTCACGAGTCCCGCGAGGGACTCTTTCGCCGAGAACCCGCCACTCGGATCGGGCACGTACGGTGTCGCAAGAATGCGGCTGGAAAGGCGTGTACCGGAGCTGGCCCTCCACGGCGTGTTGGGGGGAACAGTCGAGATCGAAGCGGGGGCGGGTCGGCCACGGTCCGGTGTAGCTCAGGCGGCGGAGCGCCCGCGCTACGCGAGGCTGCGTGCAGGTTTCAGGGCACAGCTTCCTGCCGGCGCCGCCGATCTCGTGGCACGGGGTTGGGTAGGCTGGGGCTCCGAGGGACTTCCGCCCCATCGCTCGTTCGTGCTGGGTGGGAGGGGTACGCTCGTGACTCAGCCCTTCCGAGCCTGGGGCGGTCGGAAGGCGGGCCTCGCGGCTCTGGAGTGGCGCGCCAGGGTGCCGTTCGTGGCGCTGCCGCTGGGGCCCTTACTGTCCACGGGTCGCCAGATAGTCGTGGCGCCGTTCGTGCGCGCGGGGTGGAGTGGGGGTGCGATCGCGGGGGTGCCGTGGCAGCCCTCGGGCGGCGTACGGTCCGAGCTTGGGGTGGCGGTGGAGTGGTTTCACAGGCTGTTCCGGATCGAGTGGGCGGTCAGTCCGGACGGCGACTTGGGGCTGACTGTCGATTTGGGGAGGGATCTGTGGGGGATTCTGTGAAGGGCGCAGGGCGCAGGCCAAGTGGCGCTCACTTCCGGCAGGCCATAGCTTATAGCGTTACGCCTACTTTGGCTGGGTGGTGACACCCGGAGGGACGAGCCGTAAAGACCTTCAAGGACGAGTGGCTCAAGCCGACGGTTGAGGAGCTGGTCGGGCCTGACCAGTATCGCGAGTTTCGAGAGAGCGAGCCGGAGGGGTCGTCCCTGTGGGAGGCGGTCGTGCAGTCCGGCCTGGCGACCGACGAGCAGCTTCTGACGAGTCTGTCCAACAGGTTCCGCTTGAAGCTCGCGGATCTGAGTCAGAGCGATCGCGCTGCCCGGGATATCGTTCCCGAGCAGACGGCGCGGCGGTATCACGTGTTGCCGATGCGTGTGACTGACTCCTACCTCGAGATCGCCACGGCCAACCCATTCGATCTGGATTGCGAGAAGACGCTGGCATTCGCAACGGGGCGGGAGGTGCGGATCCAGCTCGCGGCTCCCGGGGCGCTTCAGGAAAAGATCGACGACCTGTATCGACCCGAGAACGTGATCGAGAAGGTCCTCGAGGGAATGGAGTCGGACACGGAGATTACGCAGATCGAGGAGCAGGAAGAGGCCGCCGACGAGCTCGTGATCTCGGCTGAGGAGGCCTCTCAGCGCCCTGTCGTTCGGTTGGTGGATCTGATTCTATCTGAGGGTATTCTCTCACGGGCGAGCGACCTGCACATCGAGCCCGAGGAGGGAGGGGTGGCGGTACGGTATCGCATCGACGGTGTGCTGCGGCAGGTGATGAAGATCCCGCGGGCGGCCGGTCTGCCGCTGATCTCGCGCATCAAGATCATATCGGGGCTCGACATCGCCGATCGCCTGCGTCCGCAGGACGGGCGCGCGCGGGTGGCGGTGAACGGCGTACCGGTTGACCTCCGGGTGTCCACGCTCCCTGCTTCTCTTGGCGAGAAGGTCGTTGTTCGTGTGCTGGACTCCTCTCGCACGGTGCTGGCCCTGGAATCCCTTGGACTTAACCCGAACGAGAGCGAGGCCATCAAGGGGCTCCTGGACAACCGGGACGGGGTCATACTCGTCACGGGTCCCACCGGGTCCGGCAAGACCACGACGCTCTACTCCGCCATCCGCTACGTGCAATCGGAGGGCGTGAACATCGTCACTGTAGAGGACCCTGTGGAGTACCGGCTCCAGGGTATCGTGCAGGTGCAGGTTCACGAGAAGGCAGGCCTCACCTTTGCGGCCGCCTTGCGGTCGATTCTCCGCCAGGATCCAGACGTGGTGCTGGTGGGCGAGATCCGGGATCGCGAGACTGCTCAGATAGCCGTTCAGGCCTCACTCACGGGCCACCTGGTACTCTCTACGCTGCACACCAACGACGCCGCAAACTCGGTGACGCGTCTGGTGGACATGGGAATGGAGAGCTTCAAGATTGCGAGCGCGCTGCGCGGTGTTGTGGCACAGCGGCTCATGCGACGCCTGTGCCTGACCTGTAAGGAGGTGTGGGTAGAGGCCATTCCTCAGAAGCTCCACAAATGGATCACGCCTGACACGCCGCTGTACCGGGCCGTCGGTTGTCCGGAGTGTGCCATGACCGGCTACCGCGGGCGCTTCTCGATCGTGGAGGTGCTGCCGGTGACACCGGAGGTCGAGCGTCGCATCGGTGCCAACGAGAGCGCGGAGCGCATAGCCGACGCGGCGCGAGCCGGCGGGATGAAGTCGCTGTGGGAGAGCGGGGTTTCGCACGTATTACGGGGTGAGTCCACCATCGACGAGCTGCTCCGAGTCGTGGATGTGCCGCAGGAGGACAGTGTGGCCGATCGGCTCCAGCCCGCGAGGACGTCGGGTCCCAAGAAGCGACCCGACGCGAAGGCGCAGGCGGGGTCCGCACTGGCGCCACCCTCCGATGTGAAGCTCCCGTCGGCCGGAGAGGAGCCGTCGTCGCGGGTGATGTCTGAGGAGTTCGACCTGCTCGAGCCTGCGGGCGAGTTGGGCGTCAAGGCGGGCACCAAGGTTCTGCTGGTCGATGACGAGGATCAGCTGCGGCGGGTGATGCGCGACCTTCTGGAGCGGGAAGAGTACGAGGTCGCTGAGGCGCGGGATGGTGTCGAGGCCCTCGACGAGGTGGACCGCTTCGCACCCGACATCATCGTACTGGACCTCAATCTCCCGAAGCTGGACGGGTATGGGGTGCTGTCGCACCTGAGGTCGCGGGCCGGCACGTCCGACATCCCGGTGGTCGTGCTGACCGCGCACGGTGACGAAGACAGCGAGGTGCGCGTCTTCGAGATGGGTGCGGACGACTTCCTGTCCAAGCCTTTCCGCGCTCGCTCGCTCTCTGCACGCCTCCAGGCGGTTCTCAATCGTCGCCGCGGGGCGGCCCGCTAGCGGGGCACGGTCAGGCGCCGATTATCTCCGCAGCCGCCCGCTGCAGCTCCCTCACGTTGAACGGTTTCCTGAAGTAGCGCCAGCCGGTCTTCTCCAGCCATTGCTGTATTTCCGGTCGCACGTCGGCGGTTAGGAGAATCGTGCGGTCGCGCAGCTCCGGGTGACCGTCGGCCAGGGCCTCTCCCAGCGTGAGTTCCGCCGACACCGCAGCCCGCGCATCCGCGAGTACCAGAGCGAATTCGCCCTGGTCCAGTAGCTCGAGCGCGCGTGCCGCGCTCTCGGCGGAGACCACCTCGACGCCGTCCCGCGACATCAGTGCGTCGATCGTGCGGCGTACCGCCGGCTCGTCGTCTACGAGTAGGATGCGGTAGATGTCGGGGGCCGTCGGACCGCTGGCGCGAGTTCCGGTGGACTCTCCCCGCAGAGCCCGGGTTCGGTCGGAAGCCGTGGCTCCGGAAGCCGGCAGCGACACTATGAACCGGGCTCCCCCCTCCGGTCCTCGGCCGACGGTCATCTTTCCGCCATGACCCTCGATGATGCCGAAGGCGATCGAGAGGCCGAGGCCCGTTCCTTGGCCGGGCTCCTTGGTGGTGAAGAAGGGGTCGAACACCTGGGGTATGAGTTCCTCGGGAACACCTGGTCCGGTGTCCGTAACGGATAAGGTCGCTCGGTCATCGTCGTGTTGGGTCGTTACGCAGATGCGGCGGGGCCGGTCCGGTGGATTGCCTACCACGGCATGGACGGCGTTGGTGAGGAGATTCAGCACCACCTGTTGTATTTGGAAGCGGTCGCCGTGCGCGGGCGGGAGGTCGGTCGCGAGACTCAGCTCCAGCTCGACGTCTCGCAGTCGCAGCTCGTGGCGTATCAGGGATGCCGCGCGTCGCGTCGCGTCGTTCAGGTCAACGTCGCCGACCTCCTCGGGTCCCTTGTGCGCAAAGGTGAGCAGGTCGCGCACGATGCGCGCGGCCCGCTCGGCTTGTTCGTGAATCACCTTCAGATGCTCGCGCTCCTTGCTCCCGGTGTCCGAGTGATCCACGAGGAACTCTGACAGTCCCGCTATCGAGGTGAGCGGATTGTTCAGCTCGTGAGCCACACCCGAGACCAGCTGACCCACGGCCGCCATCTTCTCACTCTGGATGAGCTGGGCCTCGAGGAGCTTCGCTTCCGTCACGTCCTCGATCAATGCAACCACCCAATCTGCGGGCGCGCCGCCGGTCATGGGAGAGGCACTGATGCGATACACGCGACCGCCGTCGGGCCCGCGGCGTGTGAGCGGCGCGCGGGCCCTGCCTGCGCGCACGTCCTCTAAGAACCGGGAGACTTCCGGCGAGCCGCCGAGGAGCGTCGCCGTGAGGCCGAGTCCGGTCACTTCGGTGAGTGGTACTCCCAGCATTCGGGCCAGTGCCTTGTTGGCGCGCCGAATCCTGCCCGACTCATCGACGACAGCCACCCCGTCGGACAGGGCGTCGAAGGTGGTCTCCCACTGCTGCTTGCCGATCCGAATGAGCTCCACGAATCGCGCGTTTGCCAGCGTGACCGCAGCGTGGGTCGCGGCCGTGGACAGGAGGCGCAGGTCTTCGTCGCTCAGCGGCTCATTTAGGGCTCTGGTCGCGGCGATTGCGCCGATCGTGACACCGTGGGCCTTGAGTGGTACTACGACGGCGCTCTCCACCCGTGTACTGCCCAG
>JBHIEQ010000163.1:0-6672 GCA_046760725.1 Gemmatimonadales bacterium | reverse complement strand
CAATCCGATCAGGGCCAGCGTGGCGCTGATCATGCGGTGGATCACTGACTCCGGTTGGCCTCCGCGCGTTCGACCAGACTGAGCAGACTATCGAATGGCAGGGCGCCCGAGATGAGGAGCCTCCCCACTAGGAAGGACGGCGTTGCGCTCACTCCCACCGAGGCTCCCTCCGCTTTCGTCGCCTCTATGCGGGCGGCATAGCGATTCGCGTCCATGCACCCTTCATAGCGGCCGACGTCGAGACCGACTAGCTCGGCCAGGTCACGAATCACGCGCTCGGGCCGCCGGCTCTGGGCCCATGCACCCTGATTGAAGAAGAGAGCGTCGTGCATCGGCCAGAACTGCCCCTGCTCGGCGGCGCAGGCCGCCGCGTGATGCGCGAGCGGCGCCTTGTCGTGGCTCGGTAGCGGAAAATCCAAGAACCGCCACCGGACACGCCCCGTATTGACCAGCTTTGCCTTGACGTCGGGGGCCGTGAGAATCGCGAAGCTGGCGCACGCTCCGCATTGAAAATCGGCATACTCCACTATCTCGACCGCCGCCGTGTCGCTTCCCAGTACATAGCCCTCGAACGCGGCGCCCGCGAGGGGGACGGGCGCCACCTCGGCGGGAGCCGAACTTCCCCGCGCCATCCAGATCGCGGCGACCCCGACCACCGCGATGACCGCGAGCCCTACGTAAAACGGTTTGAGATTCATGGGTTCCGCCACGGCTCGTCGTCCTCCGGCTCGTCCGGCTCAAAGGTCTGGGGCCGCTTCGCCTCCTCCACTATGCGGCGGCTCGCGGCGATCTCGGGGGTATCGTAGGTGCGCCGCACCTCGTAATGGAACAGCTCGCTGCGGGCATCTCCCATCATCTTCAGCAGTTCCGGACCCGCACGCAAAAGCGCCGCGTCGTCCCCGAGGCTCACAATGCGCTCCGCGAGAGCGCGCAGCATGTCCACGAGGCGCCGCGCCCGCGCATCGTCATAGGTCTGTTCGTGCATTGTGGGCTCCTCGGTCAGAGTGCGATTGGACGCCCCGCGGCGCCCTGGTCCGGCTCACGACCTTCGGTCCGTCGCTCACCGGCGGCCCCGCCGCAACGTGTTTGCGCACCGCCGGGGCCTCGTGTACGTTTATGCCGCGTTCAGCGGTTTGACAAGGGAGTCAATGACAGATGGGCAGGAACAAGGCGCGAACGACGAGCTCCACGCCGTTCGATAGCGCCAGAGACGAGCTGTACAACCACATTCTTCGCTGCGGGGTTCTGGAGGCCCAAGAAGCGCAACAGCGTGAGTGGTTCGACGACACAATCGAGTACATGGCGGAGCGCTACCCGATGTTGAGCGATGAGGAGATTCGCGATCTGAGAAAGCTGGGTGAGCGCTACTGCCAGCCCGTGATCCGCCACCCGACCGAGGTCGGCGCGGAGACCTGAGCGCCGGAAACCCCGAGCGAGACCGAGCCCGCCACTGCGGGTTTTTTGTCACCGGCGACGCCCGAACCGGCGCCACCGGATGCCAGCCGTTCCCCGCAACCCACCACTCACGCCAACCTCGGCAAAGAACCCCCACGGGCGGCCCGGGGACGCCTCGAGACCGACGACCAGCACCAGGTACTCGGTTGTACCGGAATCCGTCACAGTCACTGCGGCGCCCCCTCCGGCGTAGGGGGCGACCCCTCGTCTCAGCACCGGGTTCACGTGATACGACAGCGACAGCTCGCCGCGGCCGGCCAGAGCGCCCGCGACACTTCCCGCGGATGCCGTCGCCCCCAACCGCATCCGCCCCCAGCTCCTCAGTCCGAAGCCGACCCCACCCCCAATGAAATCCGACTCCGCGACGACGGCGACGCCATGGATCTGCCACTCGCGGGCCCTCTGCGCGGCCAATGGGTTGCTCAGCACCGCCGTAACGAAGAGCGCGGCCAACGAGCTACGCAATCTCGATCTCGTAGTGGATCTCGATATCAGGCGCGAGCGAGTGCGCCACTGAGCAGTACTTCTCGAGCGAGAGCCTCACCGCGCGCTCCGCTTTCGGCTCGTCGAGGCCGTCCCCTTCGAGCCGGTACCGGAGTCGAATCGCGGTGTAGCGCCGCGGCTCTTCGTCTCGACGCGTGCCTTCCACGTCGATGGTCAGCCGCCGGAGGTCTACTCGCATCTTCCCCATAACGTGTACGATATCCGACCCCGAACACCCGGCCAACGCGAGCAGCAAAGTCAACATCGGACTTGGCCCCCTCCTGCCGTCGCCGTCGATGGTCACCGTGGGAGCACCCTCCTTCGTGCCACCGCCCTCGAACACCATCCCCGATCCCGTCCATCTGAGGTTAACTACCGCCTGCCGTGGCATATCTCACGATCCTCTTATCATCTTGTCGTCGGTTTCCGGATCGAAACTCAGCCGGTCCGCGCAGCCTTGCTGTAGTCCGCGATCGCATACACCGAGATCGCGGCCGTGGCCCACGCCAAGGGCCTGACCAACTCTGAGCCGGCGAGGAAGGCGACGAGTGTCAGCAACTGAGCCACCGTCACCGCCTTGCCGCCCGCCCGCGCCGGCAGCGTGGTGGGCCGCCGCAGTACCCACGTCCCCAAGAAAGCGAGCACGGCTACTATATCCCGCATGAGCACCCCAACCAGCTCCAGCGGAGCCAGCAGGCGACTGCGCAGCACCACCGTGAACGCGCTCACTATGAAGAGCTTGTCGCACACGGGATCCAGTACCACCCCGATCCTCGAGCCGCCCAGCCGCCGAGCCCAGATCCCGTCCAGGAAATCGGACACCGCGACCACGACCACGATCGCTAGCCGAGCCGCCGGATCGGCCCAGAGAAGGAAAGCTCCGGCCAGCGGAACTCTAAGCGCAGTAAGGAGATCGGGCGGCTGGAACAATGGTCGTGCTTGCCGCCCCCCTTCCTGAGCCTTAGCTTGCATATCCTTCGGTCAAGGCCCGCTCACGGGCCCGGGGGCACCATGGACATAGAGCTGCTCCGCCAGGCTGCGATCTTCTCCGACCTCGAAGAGGAGGAGCTCCAGACCGTCGCCGAGATCTGCAAGGAGCAACAGTTCAAGTTCGGCCAGACGATCTTCAAGGAAGGCGAGCCCGGCAACCGCCTGTTCATCATCTCCAAGGGTGAAGTGCGCATATCACGGGACGTCCCAGGGTCCGGCGAAGAGGCGTTGACGGTCCTCAAGCCGGGCGCTTGCTTCGGAGAGATGGCCGTGCTCGACCGATCCGAGCGCTCCACCGATGCGATCGCCAATACCGACTGCACATTGCTCACGATCACCCGGCCGGATTTCGAGATGCTGCTCGACTTCAATCGCGAGCTGGCCTACAAAGTGCTGTGGTCGGTCGTGCGCCTGCTGTGCGACAGGCTCCGCATCACGAACGACAACCTGCGATCGTTCCTCGCAATGTCGATGTTTTAGGCCGTCGGCCACTCGGGTCTTTCGTTTCCCGTTTCCCGGTCGTTTCCCGCTAACCTTTCCCTCTCACCGCATACTCCGCCCGAACGTCTTCCCGTAGCACGCGCCGCGCCACATCCACGAGCTCCTCTCGGGTGACGCTTCTCAGGCGCTCGGCCGTCTCCGACAACTCGTCCATCGTGCCGTGAACCCAAGCGTCGAGTAGTAGGTTCGCCCTGGCTCTTCCGCGCTGGCGGTCGATCTCTACTGCTCCCGCTGCGTAGTTCCTCGCTCGCGCCAGCTCTTCATCGCTCGGCGGCCTGCCGTAGCTCCGCGCGAGCTCGCTCAACATCTCATCCCGTGCCTCCCCTTCGGTCTCCGGGGACGTAGCCACATAGGTGAGAAACGCGCCCGCACGGGCCGCGAGCCACGGCGACGCCACCACAACGTATGCAAGAGAGCGCTTCTCGCGCAGCCTCTCGAACAGACGACCGGCCAGTCCGCTCAACAGGCTTCCAAGAACCGCAAGCGGATAACGGTCGTCCGACCCGGCCGCAGAAGCCGGGAATCCCATGGCCAGTGCGGTCTGCTCCTTGACACGCTGCTCCGCGGCTCGCTGCCCCCGCCACTCGGGCGCCGACGGCACTCCCGGCTGCGACTCGTGCCCCTTCCACTCCGCGAATGGCGCGAGGCTATCCAGCAATCCCGCCTCGTCGCGGGCGCCGACGGCGACCACCACAGCGCGGCAGGACGCGAGCCACCGGCCCCACTCGCGTACCTGCGCGTCGTCCAGCGACGCCACCGTCTCCGGCTCGCCCAGACGCGGCAGCCCGTACGAATCGTCTCCGAACGCCTGTGCGAGAACCCGCTGCATCGGGTGACGGAACATGTCGTCCCGCGCGCTCTCGGCGTCCCCCACCTGCTTGTCTCGCTCGGCGGCCAGCTCACGTGATCCAAGGCGGGGCGCCGCGGCCACGAGCTTCAGTACTCGTGCGGCCTCCTCCACGAACTCGGCACGCACGGTGATCCACCAGCCCACGGTGTCCGCGCCCACGCTCGCGCTCAAGACACCGCCCAGGCTCTCCGCGACCTGTGCGAGCTCTTCGCCACCCAGCTCCCCCGCACCCCGTAACGCAGCACGGGCAAAGAGCGCCGAGATGCCCGCGTTGGCCGCGGTCTCCCGGGCTGGGGGCCCCACGAAATGCACTCCTACGGTCGCGAGTCCCGATCCTCGCCTGCTCTGTACCAGGAGATCGGCCCCTCGAGCCGACCAACTGAGCACACCGTCCGGATGTTTCCGCGCCAACGCGATCTCACTCCTTGGCGCGGTGGAGAACTCGGCCCCGCCGATCGCTGCCCGCGGGCGCTCCACCCCAATCCCTTTCTCCTCGGGCGGCCATCGACCATCGTCCCAGATCGACGACCCATTTTCGGGGAGGTACAATACGGCCGATACCCGGTCGTCATTGAGATACCGCGTTACGACACGCTGCACAGCCGCGGCATCGACCGCGAGGGTGCGCTCCAGGAGATCATCCGCCAATCTGTAGTCACCCAGTGCCTCACAGCCGCAAAGGATGGACGCTCGCCCGTCCATCGACTCGAAGCGGCTCGCCCATTGGGCCGAGAGCAACGCGCGCACTCGAGCAAGCTCTTCCTCGCCGGGGCCCTCACTACCTACCATGTTCGTTACGGCGAGTGCCCTCCCCACCGCCTCGTCCAGCGTTGCCTGCTCGCCGTCGATCGCCGCGGTGTACACCCCCACCTCTGTCGGCGTGTAGTGCGAGGCGTCCGCTCGCCGGGCGAGACCCCTGAGGCGCAATGCCCGATAGAGACGCGAACCCCGTCCCAGACCCAATACGCCAGCGGCCACCTCGAGTGCAGGCGCGTCGGGGTGAAGCGTGCCGACCGTACGCCACCCTATGCGAGCGAGCGGACGCTCCACGTCCCCTCTCAGCACGCGCACCGCCGGCGTCGCGTCAGCCGGCTCCGGAGGAGACCCTTCGACGGCGGCCGCGGGACGATCCCACGCGCCGTAGGTCGTCTCGGCGAGTCGCAGGGCGTGGTCGGGGTCCACGTCTCCGACGATCCCCACTATCACGCGATCGGGCGTGTACCTCGTAGCGTAGTAACTCCGCACATCATCTGCAGTGATGTGCCTGAGACCGGCCTCAGTGCCGACTCGCCAGCGGCGCATGCGGTGAACCCTGAACAGCAGCCCGTAGAGCGTTTCCGTGGCCACCGCGGCAGGCGAGTCCAGTTTGCGCTTCGCTTCCTGAATCACGACTTCCAGCTCGCGACCCAACTCATCTGCGTCCAGCGTGCAGTGCATCAGCGCGTCGGCGTGTATGTCAAGCGCCCGTTCGAGGGCCCGTTCACCCGACGGCAGGACCGTGTAGTAAACCGTCTGATCGTAGATCGTGCCCGCGTTGACGTATCCGCCGAGCAGTTGGGTCTCTCGCGCGATCCAGCCCGGACCGCGGCGCTCCGTCCCCTTGAAGAACATGTGCTCGAGCACGTGAGAGATTCCGACCCATTCGTCGGGCTCGTCGAAGTATCCCGCCTTGACATGGGTGACCACCCCCACCACCCGGACAGAAGCGTCGCGCTGAACCAGCACGGTGAGGCCGTTCGGAAGGACCTGCTTGTGGACGCCGTCAGTCCAGAGCATGGAGGGGAAGTTAGCGGATGATCGACGGGTAGGTCTTGATGACCTCCCGGAACTCGATCAACGGAGGATGTTCAGAAGTCCTGCTGCTGCCACGCCGCGCACGAACGACTCCGCATCGGTGACTGGAATCACCAGTCCCGTCTCTCTTCGGCTCCGGTGCGCGACGCGCTCCATGTACTGCGGGATCGATGCGCCCATTCCGGCGTGGTCGTCCATCTTCATCTGGAGCACGATCTCTTCCCAGCTCCCGGTGTACGTGACCCCCGATTGCGTCCGAACGCGGTGCGTGTCGCTGGGCGTGCGCCGCCGCATGCCCCTGAGCTCGGTCAGGAGCGTGCCGAACAGCTCCAGCTGAAGCGGATCGCGGATCGATCCGTCGGGCTGCGTTGCCGCAACTTCCGCGAGCATGCGGTCGATCGGGTCCGGCTCCTCGGCCAGCTCGGCCAATCGCTCGTGCCACGGAACCAACTCCGGGTCATCCCTCTCGAGGCGATACACCGACTTCTTCAGCTCTATCGTACGCCACACGGCCAGCTCGTCGGCGTGCTCGCCGGGTTCGGTCTGCTCGAAGTGAAACAGCGCGGCCTCGTACTCACCGCGGTCGTACAGCAGGTTGC
>JBHIEQ010000162.1:0-6700 GCA_046760725.1 Gemmatimonadales bacterium | reverse complement strand
CGATGCAGGCAGCCTTCTGGTACGTGGATAGCGAGGCCGTGTCGCCCGCGATCATCAGCTCGTATGCAGGGAAGCACGAAGGCCACTTGACGGAACGTCGGATGGCGTTCCATGCCGCCCCGTCGTACATGAAGTGACCGCCTTGATACTCGCCCCGCGCGCTCAGCGTGATCCCCTTGGGCAGCCGCAAGGTCGTACCCACTCCGAGCGTCAACGTCGGCAAGTTCGGCCCATGGTAGCAGTTGAGGTCGTACGTGGGATCGTCTGTCTTGGTGTCGCTGTAATACGCGATCGACCCGTCGTCGTGCCGGGCGCAGCGCGTCACGATCGCCGGCACCGGCAACCCTTCCGTCACGGGATTGCCTTTGGAGTCCCTGATCTCCATCTCTGCTGCTGCGGCACTGTCAACGATCCATCCGAAAGAGCCGATCCCGAACGCCGGTGCGCCACCAAGGGAGAGGACCTTGCTGCGGTTCGTGTAAGCGTTGAACGTGAGATCCCATCCAAGGTCATACATGTTGAGGATGGTGGCGTTTAGGTTGGCCTCGATCCCCTTGTTCTGTATCTCGCCCACGTTGTCCAGCTGACTCCCCAGGAATCCAAGCGAGGGAATCTGGCGCACGCTGAACAGCGCGTCCGTGGTCTTCTGGTAGTAGTACGAGAAGTCCAGGGCGAGACGGTCGTCGAGCAACGCGGCCTCGAAGCCGGCTTCGATCTCGGTGGTGCGCTCCGGTCCGAGACTGTCATTCCCGACGTTGAGCGGCCGGTAAGCCGGGATGCCGCCCCAACCTACCGGGTTCCACGTCCGTACGGCGTCGAAGGCGCCGGGCGCCCGGCCGGCCTGCCCGTATGCCGCACGGAGCTTCATGGTCCCCAATGCGGAGGGCCAGAAAGGCTCGTCCGATATCACATACGAGGCACCCACCTTCGGATACGGCTGCAGGCCGAACTTCTCACCAAAGGCGCTGTTGCCGTCCACCCGAACGCCGCCGGTCAGAAACAGGCGGTCCTTGAACCCGAAGACGTTCTGGACAAAGAACCCGCCGGTGACCACCCGCTGCCGGCTCTCGAAGCTGAGCGTGGTTGCCGCACTGCTCAACGTCGCATCGCCGGGCGGTAAGTCTCGCCCGAATCCGTACACGTCGCCCTCGTCATCCGTAATGAACTGCGCACCCCAAGAGAAGCTGCTGTGAAGAGTGCTGGAGACGTCGGCGTCGAGCGTGCCTAGATAGTCGAGCGTGAGAGTCGTGTTGCTCCAGCGCCGGTTCGACAGGATGCCGTAGCTGCGCCAGCGGAATCCGAACGGTCGTATGGACCGCATCTCGCTCAGCGCAAGGTCGTAGCCGAAGGTGAGCCGCTGGAGGAGATTCTCCGTCGGCGTCCACCGCGTCGTGAGACCCGCTATGTAGTGATCGATGTACGTCTTTATGTCGAAATCGAGCACCTGGCTGATGGTGTCGATGTTGAGCGAGCCCGCATAGTTGCGGTCCCGCCGGTACGCGTTGAGAGTCAAGCCTTGCGCGTTGTTCCCGGCGGGCGTGTTACTGATGTCGGCGCTCGTGTAAGACGTGTTCAGGGCGAAGTGCAGGTTCTCCAGCGGGCTGAAGCCGAAGTTGCCCCGTGCCACGTAGCGCCGCTCCCAGTCATTCGGCAACACGCCGTCGTTGTCCTCGAACGTGCCCGACGTGTAGTACGACAGAGCCTCTGTCCCGCCCGCAACGGACAGGCTGTACTTCTGTCGCCAGGCGTTCCTGAGCCACGGATCGATGTACATGTAGGATGGGTCACAGGACCGAGGCGGTCCGGTCTCCGGGAGCGGGCAAACCTCCGGGTCGTCCTTCAATGCCTCCCAGTTCACGTTGGGACCGAACTTCAAGGTGTGGTTGAAGCCCTGGTCCACCTGGACGGTCCACCGAGAGGGGCCCCTGCGCCCTTTCTTGGTGAAGATCTGGATGACGCCCGATGCGGCCTCCGTTCCATAAAGCGTAGTCGCGGCCGCCCCCTTGATCACCTCCATGCGTTCGATATCGTTGGGATCGATGTCGTTGAGAGGACTCGCAACGTCGTTGCCGCTCCGGCCCTGATACAGCACCGGAGGAACGTTCTTCGGATAGCCGTCGCTCCGAATCCGCACGCCGTCCACGTAGATCAGCGGCTGGTTGCTCATGGCCACGCTCACGTTGCCCCTCAAGCGGATCTGGGCCCCCGAGCCGGCCATGGCGCTGCTCTTCAACACGGTGACCCCCGCGGACCGGGCCTGAAGCATGGCGTCCACATCCATGACAGGCTCGTCGATCTTCTCCGCGTCGAGCGAGCTGATGGTGTTCGCCACGGAACGTTTCCTAGCCTCACCCGCGGTGCCGGTCACAACAATTGCGTCAAGAGCAATCACGCTCCTGCGCAATTCGAAATCCAGTGTGTTGATCGTCGCGGCCACCACCGTTAGCTCGCCGGTCGTCAGAACGTATCCGAGGCTCCGTACCGTGACGCGCTGACGGCCGGCCGGAACGTCGCTCAAGAGATACGATCCGTCCTCGGCCGTTACCGTTCCGATGTCGGTGCCCACGACCGTGATCTCGGCCCCCTCGATGGGGAACGAGTTGAGCTGGTCCAGGACCCGACCTTGCACGGTCCCCGTCTGCGCCAGAAGCGGAACTGCTGTGACAGCCGCGAGGCCGATCGACAGTGCGGGCGGGGCCAACGCTCGCAGCAGTCTCCGCCAGGTAGGCAGGCCGAGGAACCGCACCGTCCCTACCCTTCTGTCCATAGCAAACCTCCTTTCCCTATAATGTCTCCCAAGGACTTCCTAGTCGGGGCAGCGCGCCCGGCGCCCGCCAGGCTGCTCTGATCCCCGACCCGTCTTCGTGTATACGCGAATGACACCGTTGGCTGCATCCGTGCCGTACATCATTGTGGCCGCGGGACCGCTCAAAACCTCGATAGTCTCGACATCGACCGGATCCAGAAAATCGAGAGCGTTGAGCAACGCTTGCGCATTGATGAACCGTCGAACGCTGCTGATCCGGATGGATCCGACACGCACGTCGTCCACGTAAACGAGAGGCTCGCTGGACCGCGCTACGCTGCCGTTGCCGCGCAAGCGTATCGAGCTGGCGGCACCGGATCTGGCCGTCGATGGAAGTACCTGTAACCCGGCCAGCTGGCCCTGCAGCCCGGCGCTGAGGCTGGCGACGGGGCCGAGGCGCTGAGACTCGATCGACCTGCAGGAGGCTGGTTCTGGAGTGAGTGCCTGACGAAGCTCCGGCTGCGGTGCAGTCCGCGGCGCCGCGGCACATCCGGCCGCGGCAAGGACAGCGCATACCGGTACGCTCGGGCGCGCAGAGACCCTGCGCGTCATACTTCCGCAGACCACGTTCGGGCCGGAGGGCGCCCCGACGCGGCGTGGTGCACGGTGCAAGAATGCGACTACCGAGCCCCACATGTGACCGTGCCCCCCAAGGAGCTAAGGGGGAATTATCTAGAAGCCTCAACCTTCAAGACTTAAGCTACAATTAAATTACTCTGAACTTCTGCGACCGCCAGGAGCACCCTCGGACCCGCGTTGCCCCCCGATCATCACAGGGCCGAGCTCCGGTAGCGGCGTGATTCCCGCCGCCCGGACTCGCTCCGCATACGGCGCCACCCGCTCCATGAGCAGGCGGTTGAGTTCCTCCAGCGACTCCCGTAACGCCTCTTCCGCCCGGGCGAAAGCCAACTCCTGTGCCTCGGTCGGCACGTCCCACGACGACTGGAGCGAGGAATAGACCGAGCGGAGCTTGCTCGAGACCGTGAGACCGCTGCGGAAAATCCCCTGCCGACCGGGCGGCTCGACGAACCGCTCGATCACCGCATCCATCGCCGCCCGGAGACTGTCTCCATCCGCCCGCAGGCCTCGCGCCACGCTGTCCTCGCGCGACTCAGTGGCTTCGGTCACGAGATCGACGGCGTCGAGAACCTCTCGCGCTCGCTCGACCGCCGCGTAGGCGACCTCGATCCTGGCGCCTACGCGATCGAGCATCGCGTACTTGTCACGATACGCCTCCGCCGCGAGCGTGAGCCGGGGATCGGGTCGGATGGTGAGCGGTGCGCTCGCCTCGTGGTCCCCGTACGTCAGGCGCAGCGTGTAGTTGCCGGGGGGAACCTCGTGCCGTACCTCCGTGCTGCCGCGAGAGGCGGGAGCGGTGAAGGCCTCGCGTCTGAGATCCCAGACCATCCGGTTCAAACCGCGCGCCGCCTCGTGCTCGATCGCCCGGACCAGCTCCCCGCGCGCGTCCTCGATCTCGATCTCCACCTCCCCGCTGTCCGCGGCGCCGAACCAGTAGGTGACCGACGCGCCATACTCCTTGTTCTCGCCCGAGAACATCGAATGCCCCGTGGAGCGGTAGCCCACCGCGTCCGGAACCTCATGCTGGTATGTGGCCGGGATGTTGAAGACGTGGAGCGGCCGCTCGGTGATGTCAGCCTGCGCAGCGATCCGCCGCAGGAAACGCAGGTCGCCCAGAATGAACGCGCCGCGACCGTGAGTGCCGATCACGAGGTCGTGGTCCCGCGGGTGCACCACGAGAGCACGCACGGGAACGGTCGGGAGCCCTCGGGTCCACTTCGTCCAGTCCCGTCCGCCGTTCGTGCTCACGTACATGCCGAACTCGGTACCCAGGAACAGCAGCCCTGACTCGACGGGATCCTGCTCGATCACGTGCGCGAAACCCCGGATCTGGTCGGTCGCGAGACTCTGCCAGCTCTCGCCGTAGTCCGTGGTCTTGAACACATAGGTGGTCCAGTTCCCCCGGCGGTGATCGTCGAAGATCACGAACGCGGCTCCACCCGCGAACTTGGATGCCTCAATGTGCGGCACCCACGTGTTAGGAGGCACCTCGCGACTGCCGCGTAACCGCCCCGCGGCGCGACTCCTGATACGATCCGCCACGTTGACCCACGACCGGCCGCCGTCCACCGTGAGCTGCACGTTTCCGTCGTCCGTCCCCACCCAGATCACACCCCGCTCGACCGGACTGGGAGAGATCGTGACGATCGTCGTGTGATTCTCCGCGCCGGTCGCGTCGCGCGTGAGACCCCCGCTCTCGGCTTGCCGCTGCTTCGCGGGATCGTTCGTCGTGAGATCGGGCGAGATTATCTCCCACGTGTTTCCGTGATCGGTGGTCTTGTGTACGAACTGACTGCCGAAATAGATCGTCGCCGAATCGAACGGATCGACGGCGATCGCCGCGTTCCAGTTGAACCGCAGCTCCACTCCCTCCGGATGCACCGGCCGTATGTCCTTGCGCTCGCCCGTCACCTTGTCGAACCGCCGCAGGAACCCCTGCTGCGACATGCTGTAGCCGTAACGTGAGTCGGCGAAGTCGTTGAGCGTCGCGAAACCGTCGCCGCTTCCCACTCGGGTCCAGTAGTAGTTGCGGATCCCCCCCGAGAGCCATACGGAGCTGGGTCCGAACCACGAGCCGTTGTCCTGCATGCCGCCATAGACGTTGTACGGCGTCTCCATGTCCACGTTGATATGGTAGAACTGCGCGAGCGGCAGGTTCTCCACGAAACGCCAGCTCTCCCCTCGGTCGCGCGAGATACCTACGCCGCCGTCGTTCCCCATGAGGAGCATCCGGTTGTCCTCGGGGTGGATCCACAGCTCGTGCACGTCCCCGTGAATCACTGAGCTGGGCACCACCGTCTCGAAGCTCTGACCGCCGTCCTCGCTCACGGTACAGCGGCCGTGGATGCTGTACAGCCGATTCTCGTTCAGCGGGTCCACCCGGATGTCCGCGTAATAGAACGGCCGCGGGGCGACTCCGGCGCTGTCGTTGATGGTGCGCCAGCTATGGCCGCCGTCGTCGGAGCGAACGAGCGCGCTCCTCGTGGCCTCCACCAGGGCATAGACCACCTCGGGCCGGCTGCGGGCGATCGCTATCCCGATCCTGCCGAGATTTCCCGACGGCAGGCCGTCATCGGCCGTGAGGCGCCGCCACGTCTCGCCGCCGTCGTACGTCACGTACAGTCCACTACCCGGGCCTCCCGACTCGAAGAACCACGGCTCGCGCCGGTGCTCCCACATCGCCGCGAACAGCTTGTTGGGATTCGTGGGGTCCATCACGAGCTCGGCCGCGCCGGTGCGCTCGTTCACGTAGAGCACGCGCCGCCAGGTCCTGCCGCCGTCCGTCGTCTTGAACACGCCGCGCTCCTCGCCGTCACTCCATGTGGGGCCCAGCGCGGCGACATAAGCGACATTGGGATCGGTGGGATGTAACCGAATGCGATGGATCCGCTCCGCACGCTCCAACCCCAGGTGCGCCCATGTCCGGCCTCCGTCCATGCTCTTGTAGATGCCGTAACCCACACCGGCGCTGTTGCGGGGATTGCCCTCGCCCGTGCCCACCCACACGACGTCGGGGCTCGCCTGAAACACCGCCACCGCTCCGATGGACGAGGTGTGTTGATCGTCGAATACCGGCTTCCAGGTGAGCCCCGCATCGACCGATTTCCACAGGCCTCCCGTCGCCGATCCCACGTAGATCACGTTGGGATCCCGCACCACCACATCGATCGCCGCCACCCGCCCGCTCATCCCCGCGGGACCGATACTGCGGGCATGGATGCCGTGAATCAGTGACGTGTCCAGCTGCCCCAGTGCGGTGACCGGGAAAAGAACGAATACGAACAGCGTGATCATTGCGCGCATGGGTGACTCCTA
>JBHIEQ010000161.1:0-6723 GCA_046760725.1 Gemmatimonadales bacterium | reverse complement strand
CAGATCCATCACCGGGTACGGCAGCGACTCGAACCGCGGCCACCTGCCACTCTCCAGGTCGTAACCGAAGACTTCACTCCGTGGCTGCGACGGCACCCCGTTGTAGCCTATACCGTTGTAGTTGTACGGATTGCCGGTCCCACCGGCGAACAGAATGAGCCGCCCTGCCGCCGCCGCCGCCTCCCCTGCCGCCTTTGCCGCTTCTGCCCCTGGTGCTCCGCCTGCCACCGCCCGATACAGCCCCGGTCCCGGATGATCCGGCAGTCTGCTCCATGCAATGCTCGTCGGATCGGTGGGATCGATTTCCCCCCGCCATGAGGACTGCTCGAGCGCGAACCGCCGCGGGTTACTGTCCACGCGGACTCCGTCTATGTACACGATCGTGTTTCCCACGATCGCGCCCGCATGTCCGAAGACGGGCGGGCCCCGTATCGGCGTCGCGGTCTGCCAGGTGTCACAGGCGGGATCGTAGATCTGCACCGCGGTCACGTTGACCCCGTCGTGCCAGCCGGAGATCAGGTATATCAGCGAGTCGCGCCACACCCCCGAGACCGCGTCGTCCACCGGCACGGGGATCGGCGCACCCCGCGACCACCGGTTGTGCTCGGGGTCGTAGATGTCCACGTTGGGTTGACTCTGTTCCGACCCGTCAGCCTGGACGGTATAGCCACCGAGCAGGTAGATCCTCCCGCCCACGGCGCGCGCGGTCGCCGCGAGCCGCCCGGGTCCCGGCACCGGCGCGATCTCGCGCCACGCAGCGTCGCTGAGATTCCACCGAAAGGCCCAGTTGACGACGCCGTTCCAGCGTTTGGTGGAATCGAGGCCCAAGAATGAGAAGACGGCCAGCCCGCGGGACGTCTCTACCGCTGCCACGGCGTTGTTGGTCACGGGTCGAGGGAGAGAAGGGCCGCTGGACCACTCGAAGCCCTGTGCCGTGCCCAGCACTGGCGTGGAGCTAACTGCGCGCGGAAGGGCGATAGCCAGGATTGCGATGCGATGGAAGGCGACGGGAGGCGACCCGGGGTGACGAGCCAAGCGGGACGCTAGACTGCGTCCCATCGCCTTCGATCGCCTATCTCCATACTTCATCCTTCGCCACCAGCCGCGCCTCCTCCAGCACACGTCCCTTTGCCCGCGAAGTATGATTGTGCAAAATGGGGCTGTCCAGCGCCTCGGCTGAGCTTTGCGTCGCTCGAGCGGCAGATTGGCCGAGCGGCGAGTTTACTCATCGTCCAACGAGTCGTGCGACGGTTGACTCCCGGTTGAGCCCCTGACGCGACGCTGCTCGGCATGAAGCGAGTGACGAAGTAGATTTAACTCGTGTCACAACTCGGGATCAGGACCGCGGACGAGTTGCTGGGGTGGTATTCCCCCGGGGCCAGGGCGGAGCTCGTCCGCGGCCGTCTGATTGTCTCGGAGCCCGCGGGAGGCAAACACGGTGCCGTGGCAAACCGACTTGCCTTCCTGGTAACCGCTTACGTGGAGCGGCATACCCTCGGTCGGGTGTACGCGGCCGAGACGGGGTTCAAGATCGCAGCCGCCCCCGATACGGTCCGGGCACCCGACGTCGCCTTCGTCGCACGAAACCGTGTCCCCGAGCAGGAACCCGAGGGGTACCCCGAGCTGGCACCCGACTTGGTGATTGAAGTTCTGAGTCCGAACGACCGGCCGGGAGAGGTCTTGAGCAAAGTGGGGGACTGGTTGGTCGCGGGCTCACGGATCGTATGGGTCGTCGATCCCTCAGCCCTCAGGGCTCAGGTCTATCGCGCTGACGGCAGCGTCGCGACCATTGACACCGCTGGAGTGCTCGAGGGCGAGGACGTGCTGCCGGGTTTCCAGTGTCGCCTGGATGAACTGCCCTGAGCATGAACTCGTCCAGCGCGACTCCCGCACTCCGTCGCCTGAGCGACAGGCTGGCCGAGCGGCGAGTTCACTCGTGGTCCCACGATTCCCGCTCATGAAGCTCGTCAGCCGACCGTGGATCGTTCTCTTTAGTGCCGGCGCCCTCGCCTCCTGCGGCGACTCGGCCAGCCCGTACTACGAGGGCGGTGACTTCGCCTTCGAGTTCACGCACGACGGCCTCGACAGGCGGTTCATCATGCACGTGCCCGTGGGACTCGTTGCCTCGAAGCGCGCGCCGCTTCTGCTCGTGTTCCACGGGTCAGCGTCGGACGGTGCATGGACCCAGACCTACACCGGAATTGACGAGCCCGCAGACCAAGCGGGATTCATCGTCGCCTATCCGAACGCCGCGCCAGTAGGAAGCATGACGTGGGCGATCGACGCCAACACGGCGCCCGACCGCGACGGTATCGACGATCTCGGATTCGTGGAAAGGGTGATCGAGCTGGTGGTGGGTGAGATGAACATCGACGAGGACCGCATATACGCCGCGGGCTTCTCCAACGGAGCGCTGTTCACGCACCGTGTGGGCTGCGTCCTCGGCAAGCATTTCGCCGGCATCGCGAGCGTCGCTGGAACGATGCTCACCAAGGTCTCGGGCTACTGCGACCCCGGTGGACCGATGAAGGGAATGTTCTTCCACGGCACCAACGACGGGACCATGGGATGGAACGGAACCGATAACGAGGTGTTCCAGATGCTCTCGGCGGAGGGCACAGCGGCCCGCTGGGCGCAGCTCATGTCTTGCGCCTCGAATCCCGAGGTGACCGCCATGCCCGACGTCGTGGCCGACAGCACGACCGTCGAGCGACGTACGTTCACAGGATGCGTGAGCGGCGGAGAAACCGTCTTCTACGCGGTGCTGGGAGGAGGCCACGTGTGGCCCGGGTCCGACATGGACCTGCCGTTGTCGGGATGCACCACGCGCGACATCCGCGCGAGCGACCTGATCATCGAGTTCTTCAGCGAGGGAACCTACACCGCCCCCGACCCGGGCCCCAGAGCAACACGTGAGGGATGCGAGCGACCGATCAGGTGACTGCTATGTCCCCCTCTCCCACCGAATCACAATCTGCCGAGTGCGCTCTGCCACCGGCACGGTAGTCTCCGTCCCGTCCGGCCACCTAACCCACAGAGAGTCGGGCTCGGCCCTGAGCCCCAACACCTGCACCGCTCCGTCCAGCGACCAATACCCCGAGCCCCCGCGCACCTCGCGCAGCGGGCCGCGGCCGTCCGGGTACACGAGTCGCATCGCGGCGCCGTAAGCACGAGGATTGCCGGGCGGCCCCACTAGCCGCACGCGGAGCCCGGAACGCGCGCCCACGTTCTTGAACAGCTTGGTCGCGTTGGCGTTCTGCGAAACGGCGAGATCGACCCTTCCGTCACCGTCGTAGTCCGCGAGCCCCGCTCCCCTCTGGTCTCCATAAACCCTAACGCCGGTCACCGTGCCCTCGCGAGGAACGAGTCGGCCGTTCCCGTCGCCCTGGAGCCACAAGCCGCGCCCCGACATGTAACGCTGCGTTCGTGTAGCACCCGGAAAGAAGTTCTGCGAGAGAAACACGTCCTCGTTTCCGTCTCCGTCCATGTCGGCCACGCCCGCGTAGAACGCAGGCGCTATCTGAGCCTCGATGGGGAGTGACCGCGGCTCGAATCGGCCACCACGATTGAGAAAAAGGGTGTGATCTAGCGTCGTGACCTCGAGCACGTCCGCATCCGCGAGACGCGGCCCCAGAATGTCGGCGAGCGTCGCGTCCGCGTACTCGTCGAAGCTGGCGATGAGGCGCCCCACGAACGGCATGCCGCGAGTGAGCTCGATCCTGCCCCTGAGCGGCACGAGATCCCCCAATCGGGGATCGAATCGGGCCTCCACTACGTCCGTCGTTCCGTTGCGATCGAAGTCGCCGTAGTACACGCGGTACGTCCGCTCCGGGTCCGTGCGGAACCGCGTGTTCCTTCCCCAACTGGTGGCGACCAAATCGAGTCTTCCATCACCGTCCAGATCCCCAGCCGTCACCCCGTTCCAGCGACTGGTGACGACCGCGAGTCCCCAGGCTTCCGTGGCGTCGGAGAATCGCCCGCCGTCGTTCACGTACAACCTGATCGGACCCCACTCCAATGCCAGGACGAGATCGGCGTCGCCGTCTCCGTCCACGTCGGCGAACATCGCCGCCGAAACGAGCCCTACTCCGGATAACGGACGGCTGTTCAGAGTGTCCAGCTCGAAATGTCCACCATCGTTGGAGAAGAGGCGCGACGAGGCGGGAGAGGGATAGCGCGCGGGCAGGACCCTGCCACCCACGAAGAGATCGAGGTCACCGTCTTGATCGTAGTCTGCGAGCGCCAGCGGGCCGGTGGTGCTCATTGCACCGGGGACCAGTGCTCGGGCACGCGGTCGCGCGGAGTGGCCGATGGGCCTGGGCGCGAATTCGAGCGCCACCACTGACGGTATCTCGAGCGCCGCGGCGGGCGACTCCGCCTCGTAGTTCGACTGCCCCACGAGCAGCACGCTGCCACCGCCGTCGCGGGGCACCGCGAGGACGGCCGACTGGTCCGATCCGGTGGTGGCGACTCCCAGCGAGACGACCCTCAAACGTCCACCCTCGTTCTTGAATAACGCGAGGCGCCCCCCGGCGCCCGATGGCACGATCAGATCCTCGTATCCGTCCGAGTCCACGTCGTACCAGGATACCCCGGGCCCGAGCTGGCTCAGCTTGTTGGGGAGGAGCAGCTGTCTCCCGAAATCGTTGTAGGCCGTCTCCGCGTGAACGTGACCGAGCTCGGCCGAGACGTCTGTGAAAAGTGGGCTCGGAGAATCGTGAACAACCGCGGTCGCGACGTGCGCGGGCACTGCACCTGGAGCACCCGCTCCCCCCTCGCTGATCTCGTAGATCCGGTTGGGCAAGGCATTCTCGATCACGCTCCACGAGCCGCTCCGCCAGTTGACTGCAATGGTGACCGTCTCGGCCTCACCTGCGGCGAAGCTGTACGTAGGCTCCGAAGACGAGGCGTATAGGCCGCCCGCTGTCACTTCCTTGCTCTGTACGGGCACGGGTCCACCCAGGACGTAGATCTTCGCTCCCACCCCCTGAGTGTTGGGCGCGAGCCCGGTGAGACGGACGGCCACCCGGGGGAGATTGGTCTCGTTGCGGAACAAGTTGGCGGGCCAGTACAACCGATTCGCCACAACGTCCAGATCGCCGTCCCGGTCCAGGTCGCCGAGAGCCGTGCCATGCGAGATATCGGGCTCCGGCGCGAAACCCCACTCCCGGCCCACCTCCTCGAACGTGAGGTCGCCTCTATTACGGAACACCACGTTGGGAAGGGGAAGCTCGGGGTGCAGCAGCCGCGTGCGACGCCAGTCCCGGTCCGCAGGCATCGTGCGGATCATCTCCTTGGTGTCCGAGTCCAGGAAGTCGAAGGCGTGCCCCGTGCTTATCAACGCATCCTCGTAACCGTCCAAATCCACGTCGAGAAACAGCCCGGACCACGACCACCCCGACGCCTCCACGCCGGCCATGAGAGCCGCCTCGGCGAACGTGCCGTCGCCACGGTTCAGGAGCAGCACGTTGCGTGGCAACTGCTGCTGAATGTCGATGTCACCCAACTCCGATACGTCGAGCACACCCGCCGGCGATTGCGTCTTCTGCTTCCCGCTATTCCGGTCGAGCATGTCGAGCGTCAGCATGTCAACGTCGCCGTCACGGTCGATGTCGGAGAAGTCGATCGCCATGTCGGCGTTGCTCGTGGTCCTGAGCGCCACCGGATCGATCATGCGGAACCGGCCCGTGCCGTCGTTGATCCAGACCAGGTCGGGACTCTCGAAGTCGTTGCACACGTAGAGATCGGGGTCGCCGTCGCCGTCGAAATCCTGAAACCGAGCCGTGAGACCCCAGTAGCGTGGCTCCTCAGTAAGCGGCCGTCCGTCCGGCAGCGTGAACCACTCGGACGCGATGGACACGTCCTCGAAACGGCCCGTTCCGTCGTTTAGATAAAACCTGTCCGGCTCCGCCAGCTCGAAGCGCATGAGCACGTTGCCGTGCTTCGCGACACCGAAATGCTCCCGGAACTCGGGAACCACTGTGAACGTGCCATTCGTCTGTCTTACGACACGATCGAACTCGATCTCGTCCGGCGGATACATGTCACGCACCGTACGGACCTTGTTGTGCGTGACGTAGAGATCGAGATCGCCGTCGCCGTCCGTGTCGGCCAGCGCCATGGTCGTGCCGTAGAACCCGGAGTCGAGCCCCGCCCGAGGAGTGACATTGGCGAAAACGCCCGCTCCGTCGTTCAAGAAGAGCGACGTCGGGCCACCGACCGACGTTACCAGTAGATCCAGGTCCCGATCTCCGTCCACGTCGGCGAACGTGGCGCCGCTCGAGTACTGCTCCGGCAGGGCCACACCCGACCGGTCGGTCACGTCCTCGAACTTCCACCCGCCGAGATTGCGATACAGGACGTTCGGACCATCAAGCCGCGCGAAGTAGATGTCCACCCAGCCGTCCCGGTCCACGTCGCCCACCGCAACCCCCGACCCGTTCAACAGATGCTCGTTCTCGAGCAGCTGCTCCTCGGTGACGTTGTTGGTGAACGCGACACCCGTTCGCTCCGGGTCGAGCCTCGTGAATCCGACCTTGCCGCGCCGCGGGACGTGTAGCTCGGCCCAGCGGTATCCCGCCTCGTCGTGCCACACGAGCGGCCGCGGTCCACCGCAAGCCGTGCCCGCGAAGGCTAGAAGAAGAACCGCCCCAGATCTCATCGCCCGAATCGTACGGTGATATTTGGTGTCGTTGGTAGTGTCACTGTGGTGTCGCGGTCATG
>JBHIEQ010000160.1:0-6731 GCA_046760725.1 Gemmatimonadales bacterium | reverse complement strand
GCAAGCGTGAGGTGATCTGGAAAGCGCTCGCGGACGCGGGCGTTCCGCGAGAGTCACTGAAGCGCGTTCACGTGCCTATCGGAGTCGAGATCGGCGCGGACACGCCGGCCGAGATTGCGGTCGCGGTAGTGGCGGAACTCATTCGCGTGCGGCGTTTGGGAGAGGCCTAGGGCCGTTCCGAAGGAATCCTGGCGAGCAGGACGCGAAGCGAGTCCGGGGAAAGCGAGCCACGGAGCGTGATGAGGTAGCCTCCGCGAAGCTCGCTCACCGTCGCGGGGACCTCTCCGGTAATGCCCGCGCCCTGCACGCCAGCGGCCCCCTCCTGTCGCAGCAGATCAGCTTCACTCGCCCCGGCGACTTGCGTGACCGCGAGCACGTCGCCTCCGCCCAAATCCTGGATCACGCGCACCGCCCGCCGACCTCCCACGATTCCCGTGGCGTAGCTCCGTGCCTCCAACTCCGGCACGAGAGCTATGGCGGTACCGATGTAGGCGCGCGCACCCTCCGCGGTAGCGGGGGACCACGTCCCGATCTCCACCTCGCGAACCGGGCGCCGCGGGGGCTCGAGGCCGACCGGAGCGGGCTGCACCGCGCGACGGGCCATTTCCGCACGACCTCGCAGGCCCTCAATCGCCTCTCGCGGCGCGATCGCCTCGTCCGCCGCCCGCGCCAGCGTGTCCCCCGCGAACTCGGCCGCCGCCATGAACTCAGCGCGCGGAGGTTCAGGCTGTTCCGCCTGTTGTGCCGCTCTTTGCGCCACATCGGGTGCGGCTGCTCTCGAGGTTGGCTGAGATTCGATTGCACCCGCACCGGGGGCCGCGGTCTGGGCGGGAGCTCGCTCCAAAGTGCGCGTCTCCCCGCTTGCCGCCTCCGGACTCCGTGTGCCGGGTCGCGACGGTTCAGCGCTCTCGAGTGGCGAGGCCTCACGGGCCACGGGCTCGCGCGGCCCCGCCATCCGGAGCGCGCCCCGGGCGACCCATCCCACGGCGACCGCGAGAACGATCGATGCTGCAGCCCCGACCAGCTTGAGACGCGACATGGTCGCGAGGCGACGCGCAGTAGCACTCTCCCGGCGCACGGTACTGCGCAGGTCCTCGAACGGCGGCACCTCGATCGCTGCCGGTCCCGAGCCCCTGAGGATCTCGGCCGCACGGTCCCGCACCCGGCGCGCCCGATCGAGCTCCGCACGACACCTGGCGCATTGGGCGAGATGCGCCTCCACCTCCTGCCACTCGGATGCCTTGCCGCCCGCCGCAGGTTTGCCGGCTGGGCGGTCGAGGTACGCGTGAAGCAGACCCTCATCCACGTGCGACATTCTCACCCTCCAGCGCGTCATACGCCTCCACCAGGCGGCGCCGGGCGCGCGCCAAGGTCGTCCCGATCGCTCTGGGCGAGAGACCCGTCTCCCTCGCGATCTCGTCGTACGCCAGCCCTCCGTCCCACAGGAGCAGGATCTCTCGGTCTCGCTCACTCAGTTGTGAGAGTGCGCGTTTCACCTGCGCCGCTCGCTGGCGCTGCTCGAGCTCCTCGGCGGGATCGGGAGCCGCCTTCGCCGCCGCCTCGGACTTGATCAGTCGAAGATGCCGGCGGCGGCGCATGGCGCTCCGGGCATCGTCGCGAGCCAGATTGCTCGCGACGGTGAATAGCCACGCCCGCGGGTTATCGGGCTCCCGGTCGAGCGCTCTCACAAACGCCTCCTGCGCCAGGTCGCTCGCCCGGTCCGCGTCCCACACCTTGCGGTGCAGGAAGCGGACCAGATCCTCGAACGTCGTGCGATATACTTCCGCCCAATCGATCTTCACGAGCGGGAGTTTAGCGCCGCCGGAACTCGCGCACTAGCCGCGAGAGCTCCCCGACGGACAGCTGCTCCTCGCCGCCCGCGGCAATGCGGATGCTCAGCCGCTCACCCGCCACCAGGACTCGCGGGAGCTCAACCACATAGGGCCTGATCTCCGGCAGGCGCTCCAGTACGGCGAAGTACGCATCGCTGAACGGCGCGATGTCAAGCGTTCTGAGCGAGTCGTTGTGCCGTAGATCCGTCCAGACGCCGTCCATCTCCACGAACAGCCGCCCGGCCACGTGCCGCGCGCTGGGACCGAGCGGCCCGTCCAGCAAGGCCTCGTCCGCCGCCTCGAGGGCCGCTACACTGCGCGCCTCGCGGCGAATGCGGGCCTGCTCGGAAGCCTGGACTGCGCCCGCTCCCACCGCAGCCGAGGGAGCCGCGGCGGGTCGGCTCATCTGCGCCATTCTGTCCCATGCACGCCTGAGTTGCATCGATCCCTGCCGCGCTATGACTTCCGGTTCCTGCACGAGGTAAGAAGTGAACTCCGTCAGGAGGCCGTACCGGAGAGCGGTCTCCCGGATCTCCCGCTCGATCGCCGAACTGTGACCCTCCAGGTGTATAGTCCTGGACAGCTCTCCGATCTTGCGCGACGCCCACAGCCGGGGAATGAACTCGTTGCCCAGGGCGTGCTCGGGGAACTCGGCGGTGAGAGCGAACCGCTCGGCCCTCCCGTTCCGCCGGCCGGTCATGGCGATCTCGCCTCTGGCGGATCCCCCTTGCCGCCGATAGCGGCCGAAGACGACCAGCTCCTCGCCGGCGAAGAGGTCGGGCAGCGTCGAGGGATAGACCTCCAGCAGCCGAACCGGCGCGCCGGCGATCGCCAGGTCGGTCAAGACCGGGTGCTGGATCTTCGCCGCCAGGTCGCCCAGCGCCTGCTCTACGTCCTCTCCCGGAAGAACGTATTCTGTAGTCCCGCGCCCTGCGGCGGACAGTCGGTCGAGCAGATAGGTGTTGACGTCGTGACCCACTCCGAACGCGAATACGCGGGCGCGCCCGCGGTCCGCTTCCGCCCGGGCCGCGATCCGCTCGGGGTTCTGTTCCCCCACCGAAGGCAGGCCGTCGGTGACGAACACGACCATCGGCAGGCGGTGCCGTGGTGATCCGGCGCGAAACGCCTCGGTGAGAGCGCCGGCGATGTTCGTGCCGCCGTTGGCGGAGATGGTCTCGACCCAGCGGCGGGCGCCCTCCAGTTCGCTCGCGCTGGCTCGGGTCCACTGGGGACGGTACACGGTGACACCGTTGCTGAAGGTGAGAAGACGAAACCGGTCGCGGCCGCCGAGCGATCCCAGGAGCTGTACGATTGCGGCCTTCGCCTGTTCGAGCTTGGAGCCGGACATGGAACCCGAGACGTCCAGCACAACCGTGATGTCGCGTTCGAGCGCCCGTGCCGCTGCGGCGCCCGGGCTCAGGGTCAGCATGAAGTAGCCGTCCTCTCCCGCCGGACGGTGGGTCGCCAGTGTAACCCCCACCAATCCGCGTGCGAGAGGGAGGAACAGCGTGAAATCGCCGTCGAGATCGCCGGCTGGTCGGACGGTGAGCCTGCCGTCGCTTCTTGTGACGCTGATCTCGTGGGTGGGTGAGAACGGGTCGTGATACGCCGCTCCGCTGTCGGCCCTCAGCGTGAAGCTGAGCGGCGCAGGCTCCCTCACTCCTCGCGGCAGGGTCGCCCCTTCGGGGAGGGGGGCACGCGTGCCCGCGTTCCTGAGCCCGGCCGCGTAATGGAACTCCAGGGCGTCCCCCGCGCGCCTCAGGATCTGTGTGTACCTGAGCGTGATCTTGCGCGTCTCGCCGGGATTGATGGGGAACACGCGCGACCTAATGAGGCCGTGGCCGGCGAGCTCAATGAGGGCCGGATCGCGCTTGCGGCGGACGATCTCCTCGTAGATTCGTCGCGCTTGGGCGGCGTCCATCGTCTCGCCCGTGAGCTCGCGGTCGCCCTGGAACAGCGAGAAGTTCCCGAATACGGCTTCGCCGGGCAGGGGATACAGATAATCCCCCTCGCCTAGCCGCGGCCCGTCGTTGCGGAACCATTCCTCGACCTCGATGCGAGCGATTCGTCCGGCCACCTCGACCGATACGGCGGAGCGTACTTTGACGACTCCGATGCCCGGTCTGCCCGGTATGGGCTCGATCCAGCCCTGTGCCGCAAGCGAGCTGCCGAGAGCTGCGGTTGCTAGCACGAGCAATGCCAGTGACCTCATTGTGACCTCCGTTGTCCACTCGGCCCCAATGACGTGCGAGCCCGGGATCCTTGCACACGGAGGCGGGTTGATCGCATGGGGAATGCGGCTGATACTATGCGGATCATGAAGCGCCATGTAACGCTGATTCTGCTGGCTTTGGCAGTCGTTCCGCGGGTCGGGGCGCAGGAGGACACCACGGCCCGGGAGGAGGTCGGGCCTCCCCGCGGTTCTGTCGGGTGGCGCATCCGCCGCGCGCCGGCGGTCGATCTGTGGTACCACGGCATGGCTGCCGCGGGCCTGGACGATCCCGAGGCTCCGCTACCGTTGTACAGTGCCGACTACGCGGCTCGGATGCGTGACATCAAGCAGGACCTTGGTGTGCGGACCGCGCTAGACTCTCTTGGGAAGGAGCTGGCGGCCGAGTTCTCCGAGGCGGACATGCCGGAGCTATTCCACTTCCTGCCGCTCTATTTTCAGGGCGTTGAGGTAGCCTCACTGCTCGACGCGCTCACCCTGGTGGCGCAGCGCAGGACACGGGACTCGACTTTGCAGCGTCGCGGGCTCAGGTTCGGCGTCGCCGTGGTGGCTCGGGGGACCCAGCGGAAGGAAGAGCGACGCCTCCTCGAGAAATTCGTGGGCGCGCTGCGCGACGAATGGCTGCTATTCTATCAGGGCTATCTCGAGTCCCGTTCCGGCGAGGACTCGACCTTTGTGGCCGGGGTTCAGGCGTTGTGGGATTCCGTGCTTGGTCCCGGTCTGGAGCCTTTCTTGTCCAGTGCGGGTCTTAGGGGGGGCACCATCTATGTCTCCCCCGCCGTGGGGCCCGAGGGGCGGCTCGTTCTGGGCGACATGGCGGAGGGTGTGGGGCACGTGGTGGCGGTGGGTGTACCGGCGGAGGCGTCCAATCCCGACGTGGTAGCTTTCGCGGCTCTCAAGGAGCTGTGCTTCGCGTTTCTCGACGAGGCGGTAGCTCGCGGCTCTGAATTCGAGGACGAGCGTGCCCACGCCGCGGTGCGGTGTGGCGCACTGCTCCTGGAGTTCTACGCGCCGATTCTGACGGCGCGCTATCGCAGGGCTTTCCTCACGCTGGGAGGGTCGCCCGAGGCGCGTTCGGTGGGCGCCTTCGAATCGATGTACCCGCTGACACCGGAGGTTTACGAAGCGCTACGGCGGGCGATCCGACGCAGACGTTGAGCGCCGTTCAGGCCACTGCGCATTCGTTCTTCCCAGTTTCCAGCTCCTCGGCCGTCAGCTCGTCCACCTGCTTGAGCCCCACGTTGATCGCTTTGATCTGGCGATAGGCGTCCGGGAAGCTCGTCGTCCGCGACTTGACCCACTTGGTGAAGCTTGCTTGCTCCGCGATTCCCAGTGCCTCGTTGCGCTCCAGCAGGTCGCCGAAGCGCCCTCCAATGGTTCGGTCCTCGCGCCGCTCGGTGGGCGACGCATAGTGCGCGGGATATACGAGTATGCGCGCGGGCCACTCCTTCTTGGCGCGGGAGAGACTGGTCCACAGGTCGGCGGCCCACTCGTCCGTCTTGCCGGCGAGGTCCGGGCGGCCGATGGACTCAACGAACACGAAGTCGCCGGTGAAGGCTGCCTCGTCTCCCACTCTGAAGGTCACACTACCCTCGGTGTGTCCCGGATTGTGCTCGACCAGCACGATGCAGCGGCCCACCTGAATGGTCGATTTCTCGACGATGGGCTCGAAGGGGAGTGTTCCCGGGGTGCCGTCGTAGGGGTACACCATGTCCGCCGGGTGGAGGTAATAGGGGACGCCGAGGAATGCCGCCAGCGCAGGCCCGCCGCTGATGTAGTCGGCGTGCACGTGAGTGTCCGCCACGCCGATTATTCGGATTCCGTGTTGTTGCGCCTTTGCTAGTAGCGGTTCCGCATCCCGCGGCGGGTCGATGATCAAACCCTGCCCCTCGCTCGCGAGGAGATAGCCGAGCGAGCCTTTGCCGATCCGATCGAACTGACAGAGGAGATCCAGCGCATCTGGCGCGGGGAGTTCCCGCGGGAGCGACATCAACATCCACGCCGCCATGCCGCCGACCACTGATCGCGCGTCGTATCCGATTGCCTTGAGGTGAAGTGCCGCCGGTTTGCTGCTGTTGCCGTGATCGCATACGACGGCGAGCGGTTGCCCGGGATCGATTCCCACGGCATCCACGGACCGCATCGTGGCCAGGCGTGACACGAAGATGTTGCTGTAGAGCTCGTCGGGACCCAGATCGATTCGGCCGGCCGCTGCCCGAGCGGGGGAACGAATGTCCAACACGTGCAGCATCTCGCCTCTCTCGAGGCGTCCGGCGAGCTCGTGCGGAGTGATCTCGGGTACGCTCGGTCGCAGGGGCATGGAAGCGCTACACGCGGTTGCTGGGTGATTCGTGTACGATCAAGCCAGGCGGCACCCGGGATGCGCCACCTCGTCTTCGCCCAGCTCCGGCCATTCGCGGCAGATGGACGGCTTCGCGAGACGGCCGTTGGGAAGGAGACGATCGTGGAGGCGGCAGCTTATCCCATCTGGCTCGAGGTATGCGCACGCCGAGATCATCTCGCATTCGACGGACAGAGGTCCCTCTCGCTTGACCTTGCAGAGGTACGGCGGCTGCCGGGCGCGCAGCAGGGCCTCGGACAAGGTCGCGGTGGGAGGTAGCACCACGTCGAGCGTGAGATCGCGGCAGCAGGCGGCGCCGCGCTTGTTG
>JBHIEQ010000159.1:0-6739 GCA_046760725.1 Gemmatimonadales bacterium | reverse complement strand
GCATCCGGTACCGCGACGAGGAGCCGCTCGCACCGGAGACCGTAGCGGAGGTCGCGCGGCGTCTTTTCGCTCAGACGGGTCTGCCCATTCTGATCGAGCCGGGCCGGTTTCTCGTAGGTAACGCGGGGATCCTGCTCACCCGCTGTCTCTACTGCAAACACAGTGGGGGGAGGGAGTTCACAGTGGTGGATGCGGGACTGAGCGACCTCATGCGTCCGAGTCTGTACGGTGCGTATCATGAGATCGTGCTGGTGAAGCGCTCCGGGACCCCTAATCCCGCGGGGCCGATTCCCGGTGCTTCGCACGGTGTGGGCGCGAGGGTGGACATCGTGGGGCCCCTCTGCGAGAGCGGCGATTTCCTCGGGCTCGATCGCGCGGTGGAGGGCGTGGCTCCTGGCGCCTTGCTGGCGGTGCTGGACGCCGGGGCCTACGGGTTTAGCATGACATCCAACTACAATTCACGCCCGAGACCGGCGGAAGTAATGGTGTACGGCGACCGTTGGGTCACGGTGCGCGAGCGTGAGCGGAATGAGGACATGGTGCGGGGGGAACGGACTCTGGACGAGATCGAGGGCGTGGCGACCTGGATGGAAACCGAACGACCGTGAGTCATCTCGAGGGCGGTATCCTGATACTCGATTACGGCTCGCAGTACACGCAGCTGATCGCCCGACGTGTGCGCGAGGCACACGTGTACTGTGAGATTCGGCCGCCGCCCAGGATGCTGGACGAGCTCCGCGGCGCGCGGCCCAAGGGGATCGTTCTGTCGGGCGGACCGAACTCGGTGTACGAGGATGGGGCGCCGCAGCTCGATCCTGAGATCGTGGAGCTTGGAGCTCCCGTCCTCGGTGTGTGCTACGGCATGTACCTGGTGGCCCTCGCCGGCGGTGCGGAGGTAGAGGCGGCCGGGAAGCGGGAGTACGGCCGCGCCGAGATCCAAATCAAGAGCGCGACGGGACTGTTCGATGGCTTTGAGGAGGGCGGGCGGACACAAGTCTGGATGAGCCATGGCGACAGGGTCACTTCACTGCCTGAGGGCTTCATACTCACGGCATCTACCCCGAACTCCCCCATCGCGGGTTTTGCGGCCCCCGAGCGCGGGCTGTTCGGAGTGCAGTTCCATCCCGAGGTGGCGCATACGCCTCGGGGGGGCGAGATGTTACGGAACTTCCTGTTCAGCGTGTGCGGCTGCGCTCCTGACTGGACGGCCGGGCATTTTATCGCGGAGCAGGTGGAGGCCATCCGGGAACAGGTTCAGGAGGGCAAGCGTGTCATCTGCGGCCTCTCGGGGGGCGTGGACTCGGCCGTGGCGGCTGCACTGGTGCACCGGGCGGTGGGAGACAGACTGACTTGCATATTCGTGGATCATGGTCTCCTCCGGATGCACGAGCGCGACCAGGTGGAGCGCGTGTTCAGAGCGCACCTCGGCGTGGATCTGCGTGTGGTGGATGTGGCTGATCGGTTTCTGAGTCGACTGGAGTTGGTGGCAGACCCGGAAGAAAAGCGCCGAATCATCGGGCACACATTCATCGACGTCTTCGAGACTGCGGCGAACGCGGTCGAGGGCGAAGTGACGCACCTGGTGCAGGGCACTCTCTACCCGGACGTGATCGAGTCCACCTCACCGTTCGGCGGCCCGTCTGTCACGATAAAGACGCACCACAACGTCGGGGGTCTGAGGCCCGATCTCCCGTTCGAGCTGATCGAGCCGCTACGCGAACTGTTCAAGGACGAGGTGCGGCAGGTGGGGCGGGAGCTGGGTCTGCCGGAGGAGATAGTTGGGCGGCATCCGTTTCCCGGCCCCGGACTCGCGGTACGCATACTCGGCCCCGTGAGTCGCGAGCGGCTCAGAATCCTGAGAGAGGCGGACGCTATCTACCTGGAGGAGATCCGCGAGGCGGGCTTGTACGATGACATCTGGCAGGCGTTCACGGTCCTGCTCCCCGTGCAAGCGGTCGGCGTGATGGGCGACGCGCGCACCTACGAGAACGTCATTGCGCTGCGCGCCGTCACGAGCCTCGACGGCATGACGGCCGATTGGTACCGGTTTCCGTCCGAGGTGATCGGGCGTATCGCCAACCGCATCATCAACGAGGTGGACGGGGTGAACCGGGTCGTGTACGATGTAAGCTCCAAGCCGCCCGCGACGATCGAGTGGGAGTAGACCGGAGTCAGATTCCCTTACTGTCCAAGAGCGCGAGGAACTCCTCTGGGGATTTGAGCGCGCTGAGTCTGTCGGGCACGTCGGGCTCTTTCGCGAACTGAGCGATCTTTCCCAGCACCGGGAGGTATTGGTTCGATACCTCCAGCGGCGGCGCCACTATCAGGAAGAAGTGGTACACGGGCTTGTCGTCGATCGCCTTGAAGTCCATGCCCTGCGGTTTACGGCCGAACGCGACGCGCAAGCGACTCACGACGAGGGAGCGGCAGTGCGGGATCGCGATTCCCCTGCCGATGCCCGTGGAGCCGAGGTTCTCGCGGCGCTTGAGCATCTTGAACAACATGCCCTCCGACTTCTGATCCAGCTTCAGCAGAGCGATTAGCTCTTTCAGAATCTCGTCCTTGGTGGTCCCCTGAAGCTGGAGCGCGATCGCGTCAAGCTGGAAAAACTCTCGTAACTGCATGTGTGATGGTCGTTGTTGATGGGTTCGCGCGAAACGTAACGGACCCCTGAGGAGGCTGTCAAACGGCGCTGTTGCCCGAGATTCGGGGGACCATTATGTTCGCGTACGATGGAGTATCCCTATCGGGTTGACCACCGAGTGCCGCTTTTTCTGGCACCGATGGCGGGCGTATCGGAGCCTCCTTTCCGCCGGCTGTGTCGCTCGTTCGGGGCCGACGTAGTGGTGTCGGAGTTTCTCTCCTCCGAGGGGCTACGGCGCGGCATCAAGACGGTCCGCGACGGTGCGTACTTCACTGAGGAGGAACGGCCGATCGGCATCCAGCTCTACGGTGCCGAGCCGGCGGCGATGGCCGAGGCGGCCGAGTTGGTCACGCGACATTACGAGCCCGATTTCATCGACATCAATTTCGGGTGTCCTGTGAAGAAGGTCGTAAAGCGCAACGGTGGCTCCGGTTGTCTCAAGGATCTAGGTCTGGTGCAGGACATCATTCGCGCGACGAAGGCGGCCACACATCTTCCCGTCACTGTGAAGGTGCGGAGCGGCTGGGATGAGGAGCGGCGGAACGCCGTCGAGGTGGCGCTCAGATGCCGGGAGGCCGGAGCAACGGCCCTCACTCTGCACCCGCGAACGCGGGCCCAGATGTACAGCGGCCACGCCGACTGGGACGAGATCGCACGAGTGAAACACGCGCTCGACATTCCCGTGATCGGCAACGGTGACGTCAGGAGCGCTGAAGACGCGTTCGAGATGTGGAGGCAGACCGGCTGCGACGGGATCATGATCGCACGCGGATCATTCGGCAATCCGTGGATTTTCGAGCGCGCCCGGGCGCTGCTCGACGGCCGGACGCCGCGCCCTGTGCCCGGAGCCGGCGAGCGGCTCGCCGTGGCCATGCGCCACGCGCGACTCCAGATGGAGATCAAGGGAGACGACAGGCGTACAGCCGTGGAGTTCCGCAAGCACCTCGGCTGGTACACCAAGGGGCTGCCGGGGGCGAGCGGCCTCAGGCGCCGGCTGCATCTCGTCGAATCGATGGCGGAGATCGAGAGGGTCTTCTCCGACTACCTGCAACCGAGAGCCGCGGCAGGGTGAGAAACGAGCGCCTCCGGGAGCTGCTAGCGGCGGTCGCGAGCGGTGGCGTGAGCCCCGAGGGAGCGCTGGAGAGGCTCAGACACTTCCCCGTAGAGGACCTCTCGCATAGCCAGATCGATCACGCGCGCCCACTGATCCAGGGGCATCCCGAGGTGGTGTTCTGCGAGGGCAAGACGACGGAGCAGGTGGTGGACATCTGCGAGGCCCTGGAGCGCGCGAACGGCACCTTCCTGGCGACTCGCGCGGGCGGTAGCCACGCCGAGGCGTTGCTCGGCCGGTTTCCGCGGGCCGACAACGACGAGTTGGGGCGCACAGTGTGGCTGAAACCCGAGCCCGTTCCGGAGCCCACCGGACGCGGCACCGTGCTCGTCGTGAGCGCCGGCACGAGCGATCTCCAGGTCGCGCGAGAGGCGACAGTGGTCGCCCGGGCGCTCGGCAATCGCGTCGAGACCCTGTCGGACGTCGGTGTCGCGGGGATCCACCGAATCCTCGGCCAGACGCGTTCACTGAACGAGGCCGCCGTGGTGATCGTCGTGGCGGGGATGGACGGCGCGTTGGCGAGCGTCGTGGGAGGGATGGTCCGAGTTCCCGTAGTGGCGGTACCTACGAGCGTGGGATACGGCGCTTCGTTCGGCGGAGTGTCGGCCCTCCTGGCAATGCTGAATTCGTGCGCGTCGGGAGTGACAGTGGTGAACATCGACAACGGTTTCGGCGCGGCCGCCGCGGCATCGCGAATCAACCACGTGCCGTGAACGACATCGTTCTGGTGCTGATAGGCATCGCGGTGGGAGTGGTGCTCGCCGTGCTGTGGTTCCTCTTTGCGAGGCTGCGCGCGATGCGGGCGGCGTCGCCGGAGCTGCTTCCGGCTGGCGTGTCGCACCTCGTTGACCTGGTGCGCCGGGCACACGGGACATCGCACGTGTGTCTCGTCGCTCCGGAATCGGAGACGGTGTGCTCGACGGGGGATCCGGAACCGTCCCGTTCCCTGATGGAGCGAGTCGAAGCGACGGCGCGCCTGGCGATGTCGGACGGGCGAACCCACGTTCTCCGGGAAGGCAACCAGGTGGTGGCCGTGGGTGACGGGAAGCTCGGTATCGCCGCCGTGCTGGGGTTCGAGGAAGAGGATGCCGCGCGCGCCGATCAGGTGGCCGCCGAGTTGCGGCGACTGCTGGCGGAGCTCGATGTGGATCGGAGGCGAGCTTTCGGCAGCCTGAGGGACGTTCGTAGGATCCCGGATTGGGTCGCACGAGGCGCCCAATCCCTCGAAGGACTGGCGTTCGCCCTGAGCGAGGCGGTGCGCGTGGTGTCCGGCCGCGCAGCTGCCGTGGTTGTTCGCGACCCGGCCACAACGGTCGCCACCGTCGTCGGGGTTTCGAGCGGCACCGACAGGCGACTCATCGGTCGCACGGTGGCACCGGCCTCGGCCGCGGGGAAGGCCTGCATCGGCGACGTCCCGGTCGTGGGCCTCACCGCCCACGAGCTGTTCGGCCACCGCGGCGGCGACAGGCGGGGCCGGGAAGCGAGGGGGGTTGCGTTCCCGCTGCGTGACGGGCGAGAGGGCGTAGGCGCGCTGGTCGTGTTCGGACCGCACGATACGCTGGACGCCACCGTGCGCGAGCGGATCATGTGGCTCTCCGTGGACGCGGGCCCGCTCATCGCCTCAGCACATACGGTACGCACCGCTGAGCTGCGCGCGGCGAGAGACGAGCTGACGGGACTGGCGAACCGGCGGGGCCTCGAGCGCGCCATGGGTGGAGTGAGCAGCGGTGCCTGTGCGATGCTCTACGTGGATATCGATCATTTCAAGAAGCTGAACGACGGTCTCGGGCACGCGGCGGGTGACCAAGCCCTAAAGCACGTATCGCGCATCTTCCACCACGTGTTGAGAGAGGACGACGTGCCCGCGCGCATCGGGGGCGAGGAGTTCGCGCTGTGGCTCCCGGGCGCGAACCTGAAGCAGGCACAGGAAGTGGCGGAGCGCGTCCGGGCGGCGGTCGAGTCGTCGAAGCTTGAGCTGCCGGCCGGAGAGGTGAAGATGACGTGTTCGGTAGGGGTCGCGGCCGTGCCTGAGAGCGTCAGACAGGTCGCGAACCTGGGAGCCGCCGCTGATGCCGCCCTCTATCAGGCGAAGAGCCGGGGCCGGAACAGGGTCGAGACGGCGGCGCCGGCGTAGACGCAGGCGAATGTCCGATGATCAATGACCAATGCCCAAGGTGTCTGCGAACTCGAGAATCACCGGTCCTTGAAGACTGCACATTGAGCACTGGACGTTGATCGTTCGGTCGACTTTCGCTCAGACGCCGCCTATCTTTCCTGGGAGCTAGACCGCTGGGGGCGACTGGCTTCGACGGGTCTGGTGAAGGTTTCGCAGCGTGCCCAGGTTCCCGGTACCCTGGCTAAACCACTGGGAAACACACAACTGCCAACACTGAATTGGCACTGGCTGCTTAAGCGTTTCGCTTAACGCACCTGCCCGCGGCGCGGCTCGCCCGAAGTGGCCCGCGGGTATCGACGAGTCGGGCTGGCGCACGGTGACGCTTCCACACCGGGCGTGAGACTCCAGGAAGCTCGTTCGCCAGGGGGTCGGCCGCGCCACCCCCGCGGCGAAGACAAATGAGCGCGGCCTACGCACGTAGAAGCGGGATCGGATCGAGGCTCGGACCGGGGTTCGATTCCCCGCGCCTCCATCGAAGAGGGCCCGGTGTACGGATCGCCGGGCCTTTCTTGTGGGGGCGAGGGGGCGAGGGGGCGAGGGGGCGAGGGACCGTGACAGGCGATGGGCGCAAGCTGCGGTGTCGAGAAGTTGATTGCCTCTGGAATACCTCTTGTTGATTGTGTTGAGAAACCGCTGTAACCGCGGCGGCGCGTCATGCGACACCACCATAACTGATTATGGCATAAGGGGATAGCAAGGTGCAGCGAAAGTTCAACATGAGAACCCGACCCCGTCTGGTCACGATCATCGTGCATGGCACGTTTGCCGCACAGGAGAACTGGTGGAGGCTAGGGAATGGGGGCGAGCC
>JBHIEQ010000158.1:0-6744 GCA_046760725.1 Gemmatimonadales bacterium | reverse complement strand
GTAGGCGACGATGCCCATGCCGCCCAGTATCAGGCCCGCAGTGAACAGGCGTCCTGCGGCGTTCTGGTCCATCTCGACGATCTCCCCGAACCCGACCGTCGATAGGGTGATGACCGTCATGTAAACCGCGTCCACCAGCCCGTGTTCGGCCCCGCCGATCAGCACGAATCCAAACACGCCTGTCAGAGTTACCAGCATGAGGGCGCCCAGCGCCGCGCGCACCCGCCGGCGCAGGCGGTCGAACTCGGCCTCTACGCCGAAACGCCCGCCGTGGCCGGAGCCGTGCTTATCGCTCATGGGTCAGACGTCACCGCGAGGGATCGCGGAGCGATTCTGCACTTTGGTCAGCATCCGTTCCATGAAATCGACCCGCTCCGCTAGATCAGCCACTTCGGCGCGGACGCCGTCGAGTTCCTCCAGCAGCAGATCGTTCTGGACTCTTCTGTCCCGAGTTCGGCCCGGCACATCCGCCTCGAGCCAGTTCACGATGCGCTTCCCGTCACCGTCCCTGAAGCTCCCGGCGGAGAGCAGAATCACGTCGTAGAGCCACCAGATCCCGAGTCCTCCAAGGGTGAAGAGCATGGCGACGCCGGTGGCGGGTTTTCCGGCGTAGAACCGGTGGGCGCCGAACGGGCCGAGCACGGCGCAGAGGGCGAGTGCCGCAGCCCGGGACCGGGGCGAGATGTCGCTCAAGTTCATCACAGGATCCAGGTTGAGTCAGACGTCCACAAGTTTGTGGCGAAAGCTCGGCCGTGGGAAGGCCGCAGGTGAGCGCACTGCCCAATGCCGCCGTGAGTTGCATCACTGGCCGCTCATCGCACGCGGGGTACCGTTGAGGATCATGGGAGCGGTCCTGGAGATCACGAGTATTATCGCGGTGTTGGGCTGGCTCGCTGTCGTCCTGTTGTGGTGGCAGCGCCGGAGCCGCTCCGGTATGGGCACTGTGAGCCCCGGCGATCAGTACCTGGCTCACCTCTTTCACAGCTCGCCCGAGGCGGTCGTGCTGCTGGACGATACCGATCATGTGTTGCGGGCGAACGTCGCGTTCACCGAGTTGTTCGGCTACACGGAGGGCGAAGCGGTAGGGCGCACCGTCAACGAGCTGATCGTTCCGGAGCACTTGCGCGAGGAGGGCTTGGCGCTGACTCGCGCGGTGGCGGTTGGTAGAGACGTGGATGTGGAGACTGTGCGCCGGGCCAAGGACGGCAGGATAATCGACGTCTCGATTATGGGCCGTCCGTTCACGGGTCCCAGGGGGGAGCTCGTGGTGTACGGCATATATCGCGACGTCTCCGGTCAGCGTCGCGCGGCTCGTGCCCTAAGGGAGCTCGAGAAGGCGGTTGCGACGACGCAGGTAGGCGTGACCGTCACCGATCTTGAGGGCACGATCATCTACACGAACCCCGCGGAGGCGGAGATGCATGGCTGGACGGCGGACGAGCTGATCGGTCGTGACGTGAGCGTGTTCGCCCGGGCGGGAAGTCGTCGTCAGATGAGTCGCAACGAGATCAAGCAGATGAGGAGTTGGCGGCGCGAGTCGGTCAATGTGACAAGAGACGGCTCCGCTTTTCCGGTCGCTCTCACCTCGGACGTGCTGTTCGACGACGACGCCGAGCCGATAGCGGTGGTCACGACGAGCATAGACATAACCCAGCGCCGCAAGGCGGAGGAGCAGCTGCGGGAGAGCGAGGAGCGCTACGCGCTGGCGGCCCGGGGCGCAAACGATGTGCTGTGGGATTGGAACCTCATGAGCAACGAGCTGTACCTGTCGCCCCGGTGGCGCACGCTTCTGGGGTGCAGCGAGGAGGCCGAGGTCGGGCGCACGCCCCAGGAGTGGCTGGGTCGCGTGCACAAGGACGATCTCAAGACCGTCGAGCTCGAGATCGCGGCCCATCTTCAGGGCGTCTCTCCCCATTTGGAGACGGAGCATCGTCTGCGGCGAGACGATCTCGAGTACATCTGGGTTCTCTGCCGCGGTATAGCGGTGCGCGACGAGTCCGGCAGGGCGACGCGCATGGCCGGATCGATGAGCGACATCACCGAGCGCAAGATCCAGGAGGAGCGACTCCACCACGACGCGTTTCACGACGGCCTTACGGGGCTTCCCAACAGGGCGCTGTTCACGACGTTGTTGCAGCGCTCGATGGGAAGAGCGCAGCGCAGTGAGGACCGGCGCTACGCGGTTCTGTTCCTGGACCTGGATCGCTTCAAGGTGATCAACGATTCACTGGGGCACGCGTTCGGTGACCAGCTGCTTGTGGCGTTCGCGCGCCGTTTGGAAAAGTGCCTGAGACCGGGTGATACGGTGGCACGGTTGGGCGGAGACGAGTTCACGATTCTGTTGGACGACGTGACGGACGCCGACGACGCCACGAGGGTGGCGAAGCGTGTGATGACCGAGCTCGATGCGCCGTTTCGCCTGGGAGAGCATGAGGTGTTCACGTCCACGAGTATCGGAATCGCCTTCGGCGGGCCGGAGTACGCGCAGCCCGAGGAGGTGATTCGGGACGCCGATCTCGCGATGTACCGCGCAAAGAACAGTGAGACGGGCAAGTATGAGGTGTTCGACAAGCGGATGCACGAGCACGCCGTCTCGCTGCTCCGGTTGGAGACCGATCTACGGCGCGCGGTCGAGCGCGGGGAGTTTTGCCTGTTCTATCAGCCGATTGTGGAGCTCAAGAGCCAGCGCATCTCTGGGCTCGAGGCGCTCGTGCGATGGCGGCACCCCGAGCGCGGCTTGCTGTACCCGCCCGAGTTCGTCCCCCTGGCCGAAGAGACGGGACTCATTGTGTCACTCGGGGAGTGGGTGTTACGCGAGGCATGCAAGCAGGTCCGCACGTGGCAGCAGCGCTATCCATCCGATCCGCCCCTGGCCGTGAGCGTGAACATTTCGCCCCGCCAGTTCCAGCAGCTGGACTTCGCCGACACGGTGCTCGGGATCCTGCGGGAGACCGGTCTCGAGCCGGGCAGCCTCAAGCTCGAGATCACCGAGGGTGTCTTGATGGAGCATGCCCAGCAGAACGTTGAGGTGATCGGCCGGCTCAGCGCGGCGGGCGTACAGGTGATGATAGATGATTTCGGGACGGGTTACTCGTCGCTGAGCTACCTGCATCGTTTCAGTGTGGATGCGCTCAAGATCGACCGCTCGTTCATTACGGCGCTGGAGGATACAGGCGAGAACCTCGAGATCGTGCGCACCATCGTCACACTGGCTCGGTCCCTGGGGATGGCGGTGGTGGCTGAGGGGGTGGAGACGGACAAGCAGCAGAGATTCCTAAGCGAGCTGGAGTGCGAGGAGGTGCAGGGCTACTTGTTCTCGCGCGCTGTGGACGAGAGGGAAGTGGAGTCCATGCTGGCGACGCAGGGTTAGTGCGGGTGGTTGGGGCAGCGGAGCGGCGGTGGGGAGATCGAGGGGAGGTGGTGTAGCGGACTTGGCCTCACTTGCTGCGCGGGCAGGGCCTAACGATATTGGTTCGCCGGATGCTCGGTGAGGTCATCGCGGCGGTATCGTCTAGGGGACTAGGACGCGGCCCTCTCAAGGCCGAAACACGGGTTCGAATCCCGTTACCGCTATGGCCGTTCGGTTGTATCCTTCCTGTGGGACCGTTCAGCGCCCCCATCGTCTAGCGGTTAGGACACCACTCTTTCAAGGTGGGGACAGGGGTTCGACTCCCCTTGGGGGCATGGCCTCAAGTGCTTGATAGTTAAGCACTTGTATCCGACGCCGACCCCTCAGTGTGGGTCAGGGTGGCATCCTGCCCAGATCAGCGAGCTCCTCAGGCGGGGTGGATGCCCTTGCGTGCGATGTACCAGGTGGCCAAGGAATCCATTCCGTGTAGGATGACGACGATGTACACGGCGATGGCTATCACTTCGCCGGCGCTGACGGTCGGATCTATGGCCACCGCCAGGACGGAGAGCCAGATGATGCCGGCGAACAGGATCTCGAAGACCGCGAACTTCCAGTGGCCGATATAGATGTCACCCAGTCCGGGGAACAGGAGCGAGAGTGCAGCGGCCTTGCGGGCTGACTTGAAAGCACCGTTGCACTGCGGGCACTGTAGCGGTCGCCCCACCACGGGCTCGTAGCAATGAGGGCAGAGTTCCTCGGTGGCTTGGGCGTCGGGCTCAGCCGTTGGCATCTCGCCACTGGTGCGCTCTACGAGCGCTTTGAGAAACTTGCGGTCCCGCCGAGGGATGTACACAAATACCTGAGATTTCCCGTTACGGAAAAGCATCTTGGTGTTGCCGAGAACGGTTCGCCTAACCTTGGTGATCGCGGGGTATCGGATCTGCGATCGCAGGTCGCGGGGCTTCCCTCTCGAAGTGATTTGAATGAAGATGATACGCTCATTGGTGAGGACTATGGCTCGGCGATTGATGTAGTACATCGCCCACCCAAGGAAGTACGATTCCCAGAACGACACGGCGCTGCCTTGCGTGAGGAAGAAGACTTGCTCTCCCTCGTGCAGCATCGGGCGAAGCTTGGGATCTATTCGCTTCAGGAGCTTGAACTTCTTTTTCGACAATGCGCGCGCACGCACCCCCTCGTCTGAGAAGATCTGGGAGTACGCATACGGTCCGCCGTCAGGAGCTTCCCCCAGCAGGTCACGAAAGTTCTTGGCACTCTGCAGAGCATCCGGCATATCTCGACCCTCCTGCAAGCTCCGGTTTCGGGGAATGCGTCATTGCGCAGCAAATGACGTCGTGGGCATCGACTTGCCACTGCGGGCGCATGCATGGGCGGGCGTCGCCACAGTAGGGCTGCTGGTGCACCCTCAAAGATTCGTCGCGACGGCGCTGGCGTGGCAGAATTCCTCGAGCGCCTGGCAGCCGAGACGGGCCGCTGCGTCTGGGGGCCAGTAGTCAGTCTGTCTCTGGGGATCCGAGCTTCACGGCGTGTTTGAGCGGAGAATAACGAGATCGCCCGGTCTGACCACGACATCGCGGTCTACAACGGCGACGAGCTCGCCGGTGGACAGGTTCTCTTCAGTGGCGGTAATCTCGACTGATGCCAGGACCGTCTTGTCCCATCCTATCCGTTCGCCTGTCACGGGATGCCGCAACTCCTCGCCTCGCCGGAAGACGATGAAGCTGTCTCCTGGGCGGACTCCTCGTCCCCCACCCAGATCGATTATCAGCTCCTTCTCCCGCACGCTGATGACGAAGCCGACCAAGGGCGCCGCCGTCGAGACGAGCTGTGCCGCGTTCTCCAGGGCCTGGGCCGTCGCGTTGAGATAGAGCGGATCGTAGTTGGTCGGTCCACTCACGATCTCACCGCTCGCGGTCGTTATGATCTTGTCCTCCGCCGCACCTTCCGCCGTTTCGGATATCACCACTCTCGCCGTGGTGGTGCTCACGGCCCGAACGTCCACGGCGACCTCGACTCGCACCAGATCGTATGCGAACTTGTCGATCTTCTGGTCCGCGGCCTGAGTAACCAGTCCGAACACCACCAGTTCGGCACCGAGTAGCCTGCCGACCCTCGCTGCGGTTGCAGGGTCCACGCGACCGGACTGGTGGAGGTCCTGCTCGGCGAGGATGGCTTGCAGGCGATCCCGCTCGACCACATCGAACCTGCCCGCCTGTACCAGCGCGGTAATGAGCATGTCCGACATCCGGAATCGCACCCGTTCCTCGAGTAGCTCGCCGCCGGCGAAGTCCATTACGGCGACGATCGTCTTGGGGCTCCGCCCGGCGTCCAGCTTCTCGAAGTAGGCGTCGTTCCAGCCGGGCGGGAGGTGTAAGTCGCGGTCGAGCCGTTGCGCCGGTGCTGCTCGAGGCGGGGTTGTGACTGCGGCCGCGACTAGCGCGGCGAGGAAGAGGACGCGCGTCAACTGCCGCCTGCGACCATAGCGAGGCCCTTTGACAGCACCGCAAGTGACTCCAACAACTTCGGTCCTTCAGTCGGGATCTCTTTGATGCGATCGGCGCTGCGCCGAACGTTCCTGCTGGCGCCGGCCGCACCGCGCATCCCGAACGCCGACCGAGCGCCGCTGACGAGGTCCGGAGCCTGTTCGGTTAGGTCCTTGGAAGCAGAAATCGAACTTTCGACCACAGGGATCGTGGCGGCGATCTGTGCGGCCGTCTTTCCCAAGTACGAGCGCTCTTCGTCGGACAGCTGTCCTTTCTTCTCGGCAGCCTCAAGCACCGCGAGAGACTGCTCGACAGTCCAGTCGGATGTGTCTGCGCCGCCCGTGAGTTCGGCGATCTCCTCCTGCAGCTCGGCCACGGCGGCCTTGCTGCGAGCGTATCGCTTCAAGTTGATGGTTGCATCTTCCGCCAAACCCCTGCCCACTACGAACCCACCATAGGCGATCGCCGAGGACTTGTAGAAACTGTCGTAGTCGGGCTTCCCCGTGACACCGTACTTGATTTCCTCCTGCGCTACAAAGTCCAAGGGCGTGCCGCCGATGAGCCGGCCTAATTCCGGACTCACGTCGCTCAAGGTGAGGATTCGGTCCTGACCGCGGGCGGAGGTGGCGAGTAGGAAGATCAACAATACGGAGGGAGCTGAACCCCGAGGGATGGTGGTGATCATCGAGCCTCCTTGCTTGGATCGATTGCCTGGCCCGAACCAGCCCGTCAACGGGCGAATGTACTCGCAGTGCGTGCGGCCGCAAGAAGCGATTGACCGGTCAAATAACGCCGCTGGTACCATCGGCGGGAATCACGGTGACGTACTCACCGCAGAGTTCGCAGAGGGCACGGAGATGGAGAGGCAGGGGACGGGCTGCGAGTCTC
>JBHIEQ010000157.1:0-6747 GCA_046760725.1 Gemmatimonadales bacterium | reverse complement strand
CCGGACGAGCGCGACCGGGCCCGTCTGAGAATGCTGTTGAGTGCCCTGGGCTCGCCGCTCGTCAACCTCGTGACGAGCGGGCGTCTCCGCTCATTCACAGCAATGGACCAGCCCACGCGCGAAAGGATACTCAGCGGCTGGGCGACCTCGGGGATTCAGCTACGCCGTGTGGGCTTCCAGGCGCTCAAACGGCTCACCCACGTTGCATACCTGTGCTGGCCCATGGAGGACGGCTCGCACCCCGCGTGGCGTGCCGTGCGGTACCCGGGACCCCTGCCGCACCCTGCCCAAGAGCCCGAGCCGCTGCCGACCCTCTCCATCGAGCGCGACACCACGCTCGACTGCGACGTCGTGGTCGTGGGATCAGGAGCGGGAGGAGGTGTCGCCGCGGGCGTCCTGGCACAGGCGGGCCGGCGCGTCATAGTCCTGGAAATGGGCGATCAGGTGTCCCCGCGCGACATGACGCAGATCGAGGGCGACATGCTGGGCACCCAGTACCTGGACCGCGCACTGGTGATGACCCAGAGCGGCTCGATGCCGGTTCTCGCCGGGAGCTGCCTGGGCGGCGGCACCGCGATCAACTACACGACCAGCTTCCCGCCACCTGAAGACCTGCGCCAGGAGTGGGACGACCGCGCGGGACTGAGCCTCTTCTCGAGCGGCCGCTTCGGCGAGTCCATTGGACGGGTCAACACGCGGCTGAACGTCGGCAAGGAGTGGACGACGCCCGCACTGCGCGACCAGATCCTCGAGCGCGGCCTCGAGGCTCTCGGCTGGCACGTGGACGCAGTGCCGCGAAACGTGACCGACTGCACGGAAGGGCCGGAATGCGGCTATTGCGGCTACGGTTGCCGTCACGGCGCCAAGAACTCCACTACACGTACCTACCAGGCCGACGCCGTGCGACACGAGGCGCTGCTCGTGGTGAACGCGACGGTCGAGCGGATATCGATCCAGCGCGGACGAGTGACGGGAGTGGTCGCATCGGTCGGACGCCGGGACCGACTGCCCGTCAAGCTCACGGTCCATACGTCTAAGGTCGTGGTCGCTTGCGGTGCCATACATACCCCCGCCCTGCTCCGCCGCTCCGGCCTCGCCAATCGAGCGATCGGCCGCGGCCTCCGCATGCACCCGGTCTCGGCCGTGACGGGCTACTTCGCCGAACGCACCGAGCCATGGACCGGCTCCCTGCAAACCCGATACTCCGAGGAGTTCGCCGATCTGAGGGACGGCTACGGGGCGCGATTCGAGACAACGGCGATTCACTTTGCGCTTCCCGCGAGCGGCTTCGGCTGGGACGGCGCCCGGGCCTTTCGCCGGGACGTCGCCCGGCTCTCGCATCTGGGGCTCGTGGGAGTACTGCTACGCGACCGCGATTCGGGCCGGGTGAAAGTGAGTAAGAGCGGCCGCCCGCGCATCCACTACGAGCTTTCGCGCTTCGACGCGGAGAACATGAGGAGCGCGCTACGCGGAGCCGCCCAGGTGCTCGCGGCAGCCGGAGCCCGGGAGATCGTCTCACTCCATACGCCGCCGGTGCGCGTTCGAACCGACCGGCCCCGGTGGCTGGAGGAGTTCTGCGATGGTATGGACTCCCTGGGTTACCGGCACGCTCGCATGTCGTACATCAGCTTCCACCAGATGGCTTCGGCATCCATGGGCGCCGACCCGCGCACTTCCGTAGTCGCGGGCACCGGAGAGTCCCACGAGGTGCGAGATCTGTATGTGGTGGACGGCAGCGCGTTTCCCACATCGAGCGGTGTCAATCCCATGATCACCATCATGGCGATTGCCGATCACGTGGCGCGCGCGATTGACGAGACCTGGTAGCGACGAGACCGGACCGGTGAACGGCGGCGACGCGATAGCCGACGTCCTCGCGAGACAAGGCGCCTGGTTCCTGTTCACGCTCTGCGGCGGTCACATCTCCCCGATACTCGTGGGTGCCAAGCGTCGCGGGATCCGTGTAGTGGACGTGCGTCACGAAGCGACCGCCGTGTTCGCGGCGGACGCCGTGGCTCGCCTCACGGGCACACCGGGAGTGGCGGCGGTAACCGCGGGTCCAGGAGCGACCAACGCGGTGACCGCAACAAAGAACGCCTGGCTTGCGCAGTCTCCCGTCGTCCTCATCGGTGGCGCCGCGGCGACACTGCTCAAGGGACGTGGCGCCCTCCAGGACATCGACCAGCTCGCGCTCTTCCGCCCGCACGTCAAGTGGGCCGCGTCCGTGAAGAGCCTGCGCGAGATCGCCCCCAAAATGGAGCGGGCATTCCGGGTCGCGCGCAGCGGCGTTCCCGGACCCGTGTTCGTCGAGTTCCCCGTGGATCTGCTGTACGACGAGCGAACGGTGCGCGACTGGTACGCGGGTGCCGCGGGGTCGGGCGGTCCGGGGTTCAGGGCACGCGCGCGGCGCTGGTACGTCGAGCGACACGTGAATCGCTTGTTCGCCGGCGGAGGGCGAGAGCCCACGAGAGCCCCCGCAGCCGTCGAGACACCGGAACCGTCACCGCGCACGATCGCGCGCGCCGCAGAAGTCGTCGCTCGCGCCCAGCGACCGCTGCTTCTGCTGGGGAGCCAATGCCTCACGGACCCTTCCTCCGCCGGGTCGCTCGCAACCGCAGTGGAACGGCTCGGTGCGCCCGCCTACCTGTCGGGCATGGCCCGCGGCCTCCTGGGAGTCACGCATCCGCTCCTCTTCCGGCACAGACGGCGTGAGGCCTTGCGCGAGGCGGATCTCGTAATCCTCGCCGGGACACCGCTCGACTTCCGGCTCGACTACGGGCGCCATCTCGGTCGCTCGACGACCCTGATCGCGGCAAACCGATCGAAGAAGGAACTGAAGAAGAACCGTCGCCCCACAATCGGCAGCGTCGCCGACGCTGCTCGCTTCGTCGAGAGATTGGCCGCGGTATCCACCGCACCCGGCGGTTGGGACGCCTGGATCGAGGAGCTCAGAGTGCGCGAACGGGAGCGCGAGGAGGACATGGCGGAGCTGGCGCGGGAAAAGACCCAATACATCAATCCGCTGTCCTTGTGTTACAAGATCGACCGCGCCCTCGCCGACGATAGCGTGCTCGTCATGGACGGGGGCGACTTCGTTGCCACCGCGGCGTACGTGATCCGGCCGCGCGGCCCTGTCAGCTTCCTGGATCCGGGGGTGTTTGGGACACTCGGTGTGGGAGCAGGCTTCGCCCTGGGCGCCAAGCTCTGCCGTCCTGAGGCGCAAGTGTGGATTCTCTACGGCGATGGATCGGCCGCCTACAGCCTGGCGGAGATCGACACGTTCGCGCGCCACGGGATCGGCGTTGTGGCCGTGATCGGAAACGACGGCGCTTGGACGCAGATTCAAAGGGGACAGCAGGAGATGCTGGAGGACGATGTGGCAACAGTCCTGCGGCGCTCCGACTACGAGAGCGTCGCCGAAGGCTACGGCGGGAGGGGGTTCAGAGTAGAGAACCTCGAGAACGTTGAAGCCATCCTGGCGGAAGCGAAGGAGACGGCCCGCGAGGGCAGCCCCGCTCTGGTCAATGCCCTCATCGGAACGACTGATTTCAGGAGCGGCTCGATCTCGATCTGAGAGTCGGGCCCGCTGTCAGAACTCCCACTTCACCCTCTCGAGCCTCAGGGGAAAGCGGCGCAGGGCACTCCGCTGGTTCGTGTTACCCACCAGCACGTAGCCTTCCGCCAGGTTGTCGCTCGCGAACGTCACGACCGCGATGATGCGGCGCAGTTGCGCCGCCTGCGGGCACGCGAATCCGGGACAGACGACCTCGAACTCCAGTCGCTTCCCGTCGAACCGGATCCTGTCGAGCTGGAAGTCCCGCATAGAGCAGCGCTCGATCTCATGCGTCTCCTCGCTGATCCAGCCGAACAGACGCTCGCCGCGGATCGTGATCTTGACCTGGCACACGGGAGGAACGTCGATGCGCGGGTCGATCCACCAGAAGGCTCCCACGGGGTCGAACCGGCGGCCCGGACCGGGAAGCTGATCGCCGGCTCGGGCGCAGGACCCCGAGAGGAGCAATAGGCCCACCGCCATCGACGGCCAGACTCGTCTCATGGGGACGCGGAACAGGAAGCGGAAAAGTGACTACGGCCCGGATTCATGCCGTATCTTACACATGGGGACATGCCCAAGCACCCTTGGCGGAAAGGTCACGTGGTGGCTCCCGAAGAACTCGTGGTGCTGGTTGACGAACGCGACAGAGAGCGAGGCAGCTCGCCGAAACTCGCGGCTCACGTTGTGGGCGAACTCCATCGCGCTTTCTCGGTATTCGTCTTCGACCCGCAGGGCCGACTGCTGCTGCAGCGGCGCGCCCTCGGCAAGTACCACTCGGCCGGCCTCTGGAGCAACACGTGCTGCGGCCATCCGCGGCCTGGTGAGCCGGTGGCCAAGGCGGCTCACCGCCGGCTGCGCGAGGAGATGGGGATCGACTGCCTGCTAAGACCCGCATTCGACTTCATCTACAGGGCGGAATTGGAGAACGGGCTGATCGAGCACGAGTACGATCACGTATTCGTGGGCCGGTTCGCGGGCGTACCAGCACCCAACCCCGACGAGGTGGCAGAGTGGCGCTGGGCCTCCGTGAGTGCCGTGACCGCCGAACTCGAGAGCGAGCCCGCGCGGTACACAGCGTGGCTTCGCATCGCGCTTGACGGCCTGACGGAACGGGGACTGGTGCCGGCAGGTGGCGCGCAGCCGCCCGCACGCCAATAGCCCCGTCAGCCGTGCAATCGGACACTTGCCGGCAGCTGACACCGGCCGATCAACTCCTGAAGATCCGGCGTGACCTGCGCGAGAACACACAGATCGACTGTCCCGAGTGCAGGGAGCACCACTGGTTAGCCAGTGAGGAGATCTCCGGGCCGGCCACCGTTGACCCCAACTCCGGCTCTGTCCCGTGCAGTTCGCGGTCGGCGCGGTGCTCGGCCCGGCGTTTGTGTTGACCGCTCGAGGCAACCCAACTTAACCGGATGGAGCACGTACGGGGACGCTGTTTCGTTCCAGGCGCCTCCGACCGGCGCGGGCTAGGTGCAGGAATGCCATGGCACCCGCGGTCAGGATGACCAGGCTGAAGACTGCGAGGCGAGGCTGTCGCGGAACGTCCAGCACGATCAGGGCCCAGATGTACTGCGCGGCGATCGACAGATAGAGGAACCCCGCGATCCACAGGCGCGAGCGGCCGCGGATGAACCAACTCCCCAAGGGAGCGCCCACCACAACAATCGGCACGCAGACATACCAGAAACCCCACGCTTCGGTGGAGATTCCTTCAGCTCCCCCGCCGAACACTCCGCGATACAGGAACCCCACGCCTGCATTGAGCCCCATCAGGATCACCGACGTAGGGGTGGCAACTTTCTCACTGAGGCTCATGTAGAGCACGATCACCGCGAATGTCGTGATGTCGAGCCCGCTCCCGGTGACGGACGAGACGATCCCGCCGACGATACCGGTTGCCAGAAGCAGGAGCGCGTCGCGCCTCCGAAAGGCCTGTATCCGCCGGTGGACCTCGCGATCCCGATACCTGTTGATCAGGTACAGCGCGACCGCGAACGCTAGCCAGGTACTCACGAACAGCATCTTGGCGCGGGCCGGCGCTAGTGTCACGAACTCGAGTCCGAAGACTATTCCGAGGGTGCCGCCCAGGCTGGCCCACCGGATCACCCGCCACTCCACGGGGATGCCTAGTAGCACGATCGCGAAAGCGGCTGCGTTCATACCCACGGTCTGGATCATCAGGGAAAAATCCCGGGCGATCGTGGGCGAGATGCCGAACACCAGGGTCATCACCGGAAACGCCACCGCTCCACCGCCCTCGCTGGTCGCCCCGGCGACGAAGGATCCGAACGCCATCGTGACTGACATGAACCAGTTCGTGGCAAACAGATGCCAGAGGTCTCGGCCGGACATCAGGAACAGCCATCCGGTCCACACCACGGACACCGGGATGGCGAAGGCGAGAATGGACCGCCGCGAGTCGCGCGCTGGTGTCGTCACGCGTTCTCCGATCGCTGAAAAAGTCCGGGGAAGATACGAAAGGCGGGATGCCGGCGCTCCGTCGCCGGACAACCTGCGCCGGCACGCTAGGACAGATCTGTCGCTACTGCGGGACCAATCCTCCAACCATCTGCCGGAACTTGGCCTGCTGCTCCGGCGTGAGGATCTGCATCACATCCCTCAAGAACTGCTGTGTGGCGGGGAGCAGCGCCGTCAGGGTCTCGCCGTACTTCTGGCTCAACGCTATGAGCGCATCAGCGTCCATCTCGCCGCTTGCCTCCAGCGCGCGCAACTCCTCTGCCATGCGCTGTGCCTGTTCGAGGGCTGCCTCGTGGCGTATCTCGAAGGCTTGGGACAGCTGCCTGAGGCGTGCCTCCTGCGCAGGCGTGAGCTGGAGTTGTGTGACCAGCTCCGCCATGTGGGTCGAGTCGGTGACGCGGAGAGCCTGGCCAAGAGCCGCATCGACGATCTCTTGCGCGGACAGGGTGGGCACCGCGAACACGAGCACTGCTGCAGCCGTGGCTCCGGCGAGGTATGCGCGCGTCGGTCTGATCATCGGATTCGTCCCTGGACGCGGCCCTAACATAGGCCTGGGAGTCGGATGAACTCGCCCCTCCAAAACGTGCAGGCCGGCGGCCTTTGGGTCAACGTGCCTGCCGACCACTAGTACCTCACTGCTACTCTCCAGTGGCGCAGGTTGGTGGTGAGCGTCCACTCGACTCGCTGTCCGAGCGCGACATCGATGGGGG
>JBHIEQ010000156.1:0-6749 GCA_046760725.1 Gemmatimonadales bacterium | reverse complement strand
ATTTGGAGACAATGGGAGGTGGTGAGGGGCGATGAGAAGCGATGTAGGAGGGAGGTCATGAAGCGTATGGGGCGAGGGGCCGCACTCTGTGCGGTCTTGGTCTTGGGTATCGCGGTTCAGGCGCAGGCGCAGGGCGGTGTCGAGTATGCCGCGGCGCCGGCCGGTGGCGAGTATGAGGACGCGATTCGACAGGCGCGGCTGGCCATCGATTCACTCATGCGGGCGAACAACGTACCTGGTGTATCGATCGCAGTTTCGGTCGGGGGACAGGTCGTGTGGTCGGAGGGATTCGGCTACGCCAACGTGGAACAGCAGACACCCGTCACGCCAACCACGAAGTTCCGCATCGGCAGCATCTCAAAGCCCCTGACCGCGGCCGCGATGGGGCTGCTGTACGAACGGGGAAAGCTGGACCTCGACGCGCCGGTGCAGCGGTATGTGCCGCAGTTTCCCGAGAAGGCTAAGGGCACCATCACTCCGCGGCTGTTGGCCGGTCACCTGGCTGGGGTGCGACACTATCTGCCCGACGGGAGCGACAACTTTCTCACCAAGCGGTACGAGAACGTCGAGGACGCCCTAGAGATCTTCGCCGACGACACGCTCAACTTCGTGCCGGGCTCCAAGTATCAGTACTCGAGCTACGGCTGGAATCTCCTGAGCGTGGTGGTGCAGAGCGCGGCGGGAGAGCGGTATCTGGACTACATGCGTGAGAACGTGTTTCGGCCGCTGGGCATGCGCAATACGGTGGCCGATCACACCGACAGCATCATCGTCGGTCGCACGGGCTTCTACGTGCGGACCCCTGGTGGCTTCGTGGTGAATGCTCCCTACGTCGATAACAGCTACAAGTGGGCGGGAGGGGGTTTTCTCTCCACGCCCGAGGATCTGCTCAGGTTCGCGCACGCGCACATGTATGGTGGTCTGCTCAAGAGGGAGACCGTGGAGCTGTGGTGGACGCCACAGGTCACGACCACCGGCGATACGACGAGCTACGGGATCGGCTGGAGCAGCGGCGAGTGGGAGGGGCACCGGTGGGTTGGTCATGGGGGCGGCTCGGTGGGCGGCAACTGCCGCTTGGTGATCTTCCCCGCCGAGAAGGTCGTCGTGGCGATCACGACGAACATCACAGGAGCGGGACTGCGCAGGATTCCGGAGCGGATCGCGGGGATGTTTATGAACTGAGCGCGAAACGGGAAAGGGGATCGGGAAACGCGCGACCGGAAAGGGAAACGTTCGCAGGATGAGCCACCGTTTCCCGCTTCCCTTTCCCGTTTCCCGTCTTATCTCCTCCTCGGCGTCGCCGCCTCCCCTCTGAGCGCCGCCAGGGCCGCCCGTGCGCGCTCGACCGTCGGCTGCACCGTCTCGTCGCCCTCGCCCCAGGCGTCCACGAACTTCTGGTACATCTCGATCGCCTTGGCGCGGTCGCCCAACTGCTGATACAAAGCGCCGCGCTCGGCATAGGAGCGGATCAAGAGTCCCCAGTGGGGATCGAACCACCTTACCTCGTAGGAGGCATCGTCGAGTCGCTCGTAGGCCGCGGCCGCCGAGTGTAGTTCGCCGAGCTGGACAAGGAGATCCGCCCATGCGTACGCCTCCGGAACGTCTTCGCTGAAGTTGGAACCGGCCCACGGCCCGGAACGGACCGGCACACCCGGATCGAAGTCGCGTTCGAGGAGCCGTCGGGCCACCACGGTGTCACGGCGGGCCAACGCCAGGTGCGCCTGGGCACTCCTCCACAGAATGCTGTCGGAGGCGGCCAGCCAGCGGCTCAGGACAACCGTATCGCGCGACGACAGGTATGCCGAGAGGAACGCCGACTGCCGCCCCGCCACGCGCCTGAAGGTGGTCGTATCGGTCGCCCACGTGGTGCGCAGCATATCAAGCAGTCGATCCGCGCCTCCACGCACACGTGCGCTGTCGGTGCTGAAGTGGGCGTCGATCCACAAATACCACCATGACCGGAAGGCCGCGACAGGCCAGTCTACCCGCTCGCCGCGGGTGTCCGGCCACCAGACGGAAGAGGCCCACGCGCCGCCGAAGCGCTGTCCGGCATCACGGGCGTCCTGCACCAAGCCGGCGGCCCCCCACATCGTGGGGGCCGCCGCGTACACAAAGCGCGGCCGGTACAGGAGCGAGTCCGGCACTCCGGCCAGTGCTTCTCGCATGCGCGTCGCCGCCTCCCGGAACTTCCGCTGGCCCAGCAGCACCTGGGCTTCGTACGCGAGAGCGTGGGACTCCGTGCCGAGATCCCCGAGCGCTGCGGCCTGAACCGAAGCCTCCTCGAACTGCTGTCGCGCCAGGAGCGTGCTCACCAGCGCGGCGCGCGGCGGCGTGGACCCCGGAGCAGCGGACACCCAACCGTAGGCCGCTTCCAGAAGATCGTCTTCCGCCTTCCGGCGCAGGCGTTCGACCGCGCTCGGGCCAAAGCGTCTCTCAAGTTCCGCCGGCTCGCCGTACGCAGCCGATTCGCTGAAACACACGTAAGGCGCCCCTTGGCTGGCGCAGTATGAGAGCGCGTCGATGATGTGGCGGTAGCCCAGGATGTAGCTGGAATCGAGTTCCAGCGTGCGCCTGAATGCCTGGAGCGCCTTTCCGAGATCGCCGAGCGTGTCCGGGTGGGGGAACCTCGCGCTGCCGTCGTGAAAATGCGCCTCGCCGAGTTGGTACCACGCTTCGACATCGCCGGAGTCCCGGGCGATGAGCTGCCCCGCAATCGCGCGTGCGCGACGAAACTGGTCGCTCTCATACGCCGCGTGAAGCCGCACCAAAGTCTTGAGCCTGGGCGGCAGTGCCCGGCTGAAAGCCTGTGCCTTGGCGACGAGCCTGCGCCGCTTCTCACGCTGTCCACCACCCGCACGCCATCCCTCCACGTTGCGCAGCCCGATGTATGCCAGGGCGAACGTCGAGTCCAGCTCCACCGCCGTAAGGAAGTGCTCCTCCGCAGGGTCGAGGTCGAAACGCTGGAGGGCGTCGGAACCCGCAAGATACGCGCGGTACGCGTCAAGCGATTGGGTCGTCTGGGCCACGACGCCGGGCCGCTCGCCGGGGGGAGCGCCGCTTACCCGGAGGATTCGGCCCGAGAGAGAATCGAACAGCGCCCGTGGATCGGACGTCAAATCACTGCGGACGATTTCGGTGGCCAGTCGATCACCGGACGCCACGTCATGCACTTTCGCCTCAATGGTAAGCGAGTCGCCCTCACGGCGAACGTCACCGATCACCAGTGTGCCTACATGCGCTTCGCGCGCCATTCGCTGCGCCGCATCGAAATCCAAGTCTCCGGGGTCTTTGACATCACGCCTTCGCATGAGGGAGGCCGTTCGCTCGTCGTCGAACACGCGCAGGTCCTCCCAGTGGGCGAGCGAAAGGCCCAGAAGATTCATCGAGGCTTCCTGCAACCAGTCGTTGTCCCGATCGCCGGTGCGGTTCTCGAAGGGGAACACGATCAGACTCTTGCGGGGATCTCCCTCGACACTCCACGCGCGGGGCCAGAACGCGATGACCGCCGCGAGTACCAGCGCTACCACGGCACCGATAATGGCATACCGCCGCGCCGGACGCTCGGCCGCCGGCGTCCCGCCCGTAGCCGCGCTCACCGCGTCGCGGAACTCGGCAGCGGTCTGTAGGCGTTCGGCGGGATCCTTGGCAAGCGCCTTGGCGATCACCCCTGTAACTGCGGGAGGTGTGTCCGCCCGTACCTCGTTCAACGGCTTGGGCGTCTCGGTGAGATGGGCGGCCATCACCGCCTGGGCACTGGGACCGGTGAACGGCGAGGCGCCGGCCAGCATCTCATAGCCCACCACGGCGAGCGAGTAGACATCAGCGCGCGCGTCCACGTGCCGCTCACCGCCGGCCTGCTCCGGGGACATGTACGCCGGCGTCCCCACCGCCATGCCGGTCCCGGTCAAGCGCCCGCCGCTCCGCGCCTCGGCGATGGCCCGGGCGACACCGAAATCGGTGAGCACGGCATGCCCCTGTTCGAGCAGAATGTTCTCCGGCTTGATGTCCCGGTGCACCACCCCGTGGGCGTGGGCATAGGACAGCGCGTCCGCGACTTCGTGCATGATCCGGACGGCGTCCCCCACCGGCAACTTCCCCTCCGTCGTCAGCCGGTGGCGCAGTGACTCGCCAGCGACGTACGGCATTACGTAGTAGATGAGATCGGCGCTCGCTCCGGCGGTGAGGACGGGCAGGATGTTGGGGTGCTGCAGGTGTGCCGCCAGCTCGATCTCCTGCTTGAAGCGCGCTGCACTCACGTCACTCGCCATCTCAGGCGGCAGGAGCTTGATGACGACCCGACGGTTGAGCGACGCCTCCGTCGCCAGAAAGAGGCGGCTCTTGCCGCCGGCCGCGAGCTCGCGGTCGAGCCTGAAGGCGTCACCCAGGGCGGTTTGCAGACGCTCGGAGAGCTCGGTCATTCGGGTACCCTTCTCCCCAAAGATAGATGGACCCCGTGCACCCAGCCAGCAACTCCTTGCGGGAGCCATGATCGTTTGGGATCTTCACACGCTCGCTCGTATCAACCGTTGCACAGAACCGGGAAGAACCTCATGACGTTGCCCGTCCTTTGCGTCGCAACAGCACTGGCACTGATGGCCGTTCCTGCGCGCCCTACTGCTCCTCTGGCGGCGACGGAGGCCGATGAAGGGCGATGGGAGGGGATGCAACAGGACACCGCCCAGGCCGACACAACCGAAAAGGGTAACCTCCCCCTGAAACCGGGGCGAACCGTCTCGATCTCGACTGACGAGGGTACCTGGATCTCGCTCGACGTGAGCCCGGACGGCCGGACGATCGTGTTCGACTTCCTGGGCGATCTCTATCTACTGCCGATCGAGGGAGGAGAGGCACGGCAGCTCACGCACGGCATGGCGTTCGACGCTCAACCTCGATTCAGCCCGGACGGCTCTAAGGTGTTGTTCGTCTCGGACCGGAGCGGGGGCGAGAATCTGTGGACCTTAGAGATCGAGACCGGCGACACCACGCAGATCACCAAGGGGAACGGACGCAACTGGCAGTCTCCCGAGTGGGCGCCCGACGGAAAGTACGTGGCGGCCTCGCGGAGCGAGACGCGTCTGGGAGTGGTGCAGCTCTGGATGGGACACATCGACGGCGGGTCGGGCAAAGAGATAGTCAACAAGCCCGACAACGTGAAGACGCTGGGAGCGGCCTTCACGCCCGATGGCCGCTACATCTGGTATGCCCGGCGCTCGCGCAGCTGGAACTACAACGCCATGTTGCCGCAGTATCAGCTGGAGGTGTACGACCGGGAAACCGGCGAGCGATACACCAGGACATCACGCTACGGTTCCACGTTTCGTCCGACGATATCTCCCGACGGCAGATGGCTCGCCTACGGCACGCGCCATGAAGACCAGACGGGTCTGCGCGTGCGCGACCTGCGAACCGGCGAGGAGCGGTGGCTGGCCTATCCCGTGCAACACGACGATCAGGAATCGATCGCGGACCGCGATGTGCTCCCCGGAATGTCGTTCACACCGGACTCGAGGGAGCTGGTGGCCTCGTACGGAGGCAAGATCTGGCGTATTCCCGTCGAAGGTGGCGAAGCGATCCCCGTGCCGTTCCGCGTCGAGGCGGAGATCGAGCTCGGCCCCGAACTGTCGTTCGACTACCCGATAGAGGACACCCCCGAGTTCACTGTCCGTCAGATCCGGGATGCGGTTCCATCACCGGACGGCTCCAGGCTCGCCTTCGCGGCACTGGATCGGCTCTACGTGATGGACTGGCCCGACGGTGAGCCGCGCAGGCTGACCGAAGAGGAGATGACGGAGGCCCAGCCGACGTGGTCACCCGACGGGCGGTGGATAGCGTACGTCACTTGGTCCGAAGTGGAGGGCGGGAACATCTACAAAATGCGCGGCGACGGCAGGGGTCGACCGCAGCGATTGACTGAGTTGGATGGCATCTACCAGCAGCCGGCGTGGTCGCCCGACGGGCAGCGCATTGTAGCGATACGCGGAGCGGCCAGGGCGTACCGCGAGGCCACGGGTCCACGGGCTCCCGGCGCAGCCGAAGATCTCGTCTGGGTGAGCGCGAATGGCGGCGAAGTCGTCACGATCGCGCCTGCCAATGGGAGGGATTCTCCGCACTTTACGAGGGAGGGTGATCGAATCTACCTGCACCACTCCAGCAAGGGACTCTTGTCGATCCGGTGGGACGGCAGCGATGAGAAAGCGCACGTCAAGGTCGAGGGAAACAAGAGGCCGGGAGCGGAGCAGGCGAACCGTGCCAGCGTCATTCTCATGGCCCCGGAGGGTGATCAGGCTCTCGCACAGGTGAACGACCACGTCTATGTGGTGACAGTGCCATACCTGGGTGGGGAGACGCCGACGGTGTCGGTGGCCGATCCAAGCAAGGCGGCGTTTCCGGCGCGACAGCTGACCGAGATCGGCGGCCAGTTCCCCGCATGGGGTGGCGACGCTCGCACGGTCCATTGGTCCATCGGCAACGCGCACGTGGTGTACGACCTGGAGGCGGCCGAGGCGTTCGAGGACAGCGTGGAAGCGGCAAAGAAGGAGGCAGAGGCTGAGGAGGCGGAGGAGGCCGAGCAGGAGGAGCACCAAGAGGGGGAGAAAGAAGAGAAGAAGGAGGAGCCCAAGTACCAGCCCTTCGAGGTTCGCATTCGAATCCAGGCGGAGCGGGACATCCCTCGCGGGGTAGTGGTCCTGCGAGGCGCGCGTGTCATCACGATGGACGGCGACGAGGTGATAGAGGCAGCCGATCTGGTG
>JBHIEQ010000155.1:0-6759 GCA_046760725.1 Gemmatimonadales bacterium | reverse complement strand
TTCCCCCGCCTCTCCCGTCACCTCGCGCGAGAAGAAGAGCTTTGGACCCGCGTCGAGCGTGTTGACCGACATGGAGTACTCGGGCCCGAGGAGCTCCATGCTGAGGCGCAGCCCGGCGCCCACGAAACACCAAGACGTGGTCGCCTCGATCACCCGCTCCTTCCCGTCGGTGTCGCGGTACTCCACCAGCGCGCGCGCGAAGTCCTCGGCGGGGCGCGTCGAGTAGTCGAGCTTCCCGCCGCTCCGCTCGGTGAGCCGGGCGGCGTAACCCGGGTCCTGCCACTTGAGACATGAGGTGTGCGCTGTGACCTTGACCGGTGTGAGGACCCCGCGTGCGGCACGGGGCGGCGTCAAGAGAAACCGCGCGACCTCCACCGAGTGACACATCATGTCGTTGAGCACACCGCCGCCCTGAAGCTCGCCCTCCCAGAACCACGGCATGTGAGGACCGCTATGCTCTTCCGCGGCGCGCGCGAGATAGGGCGGTCCGGTGAGCGCCGCCCCGCGGCTCCAGAGGATCTCCTTGCCGCGAACCACCGCGGGCGCGAAGAGCTGGTTCTCGAGATAGCCATGAAGGAGACGGCTCCGCTCCACGAGCTCCAGCATCCTGCGCGCCTCGGCGGCGTTGCGTCCCAGCGGCTTCTCGCACGCGACGCCAACGAGCTCGCCCTTCCCTGCCCCGACCGCGTCGGCAATCTCCTCCATGATCTCGATGCGGGTGAAGTTGGGCGCGCAAATCCAAAGGGCATCGATCGAGGGATCGGCCACCATCTCGGTGACCGATCCAAAGACCCGGGCCTCACCCACGCCCAGCTCCCTCGCGAGCACCGCCGCCTCTTCGGCCGTTTTCTTGCGGCGGCTCACCACGCCCCGGATGTCAGCGTCGCGCACGCCCACCCACGAGCGGATGTGAAACTTGCCGACGAAGCCGCCGCCGATCATTCCCACCCCGAGCCGTTTGCCGCTGCTCATGTGGCCGGCGCGGCCGCAACCGGCTCGGGCGCGGCCTCCTCCTCACGGAAGAACAAGAGAAACGCCGCCGCACAGAGAAGCGTCAGCCCGGTCGGCACGAGGAACACGTAGGTCCAGTTGGTGTCTGCGCCGGTCGTAAACACGTCTCTGATGCCGCCCGCGAAGAGGCTCCCCAGAAATCGCCCCAGCCCGAGGGCCACGATGGCGATGAGGCTCTGAGCGGAAGCTCGAATGTCGGCCGGCGCCACCTTGTCCACGTAGATGAACGCCGCGACAAAGAAGAACACGTAGCAGAAGCCGTGGAGCGCGAGGGAGGCGATCACGAGCCACGCCGGCGTTCCAATGGCGAAGATGATGTAACGTACGGGCCACGCCACTACGCCGATGGCAAGCGTCTTGCGCATCCCGTATCTCTTGAGGAAGCGAGACAAGAGAAACGCCATCACGAAGATCTCGGCGAGCTGTGCGACGGTCATGACGGCCGGCACATTGGTGCTCGACACGCCGATCCTTTCGGATTCCAGAAACGGCGCGGTCAGAATGTAGTAGAACTCCAGCTCGGTCGCGACGACGAACGTGATTCCGACAAAGATTGCGAACTGTTTCGTCCGCAGCATCTTGAGCGACTCCAGGAACGCCCAAGGGTTCACACCCTCTTTGGCCGGCGGCGTGTGCGGCAGCGTGAGCGATTGCACTCCCATCACGATCGAGACCACGCCCGCAAGGAGCAGCGTATCACCCTGGGCTACCGGTACCGCGGCGTTGTCGCCGAGCCAGCGCCAGCCGGTGAGCGCCCAGCCCGCCGCGATCCAGCCGAGCGTGCCCCACACTCTGATGCCGCCGAACTCCTTCTCCGAGTCCTCGAGGTTGATCATGGCAATGGAGTTGGTGAGAGCGAGTGTGGGTGCGTACAGAAGGGAGTAGGCGAGCATCAGCGCGAACATGACCGTGTAGTCGGTCGTGCGCGAGACGGCGATCAGGACCAAACCGCCCGTAAACGCCAGGAACCCTATCACTTTCTCCGACGAGAAGTAGCGGTCGGCCACCTGGCCGCCCACGAACGGGGATATGATCGTGGCGAGCGGCAGCAGCGCGTAGATCCAGCCCACCTGGCCACCGCTGAATCCCACCTCATTGATCAAGTACGACGACAGGACGGGGGCCCATGCGCCCCAGATGGCGTACTGCAGGAACATCATGATGCCGAGTCGGGTCTTGGCGCTCACGTCAGTGGCTCCGGAGTGTCAGTGTCTGATCGTCGCAGCGGTCGGGGGCTCGTAACACACCACGGCGACACCTAATCGAGCCCGCAGAGTCGCGTGCGGCGGGTGGACTCGGCACCTCCGAAGTCGGGGTACCGCACCGCGCCTCCAGGCCTGCCGCGTCTGCCCGCCCGCACCGCTAGAAGGGTTCGATTAGGTGTCGCCGTCACGGGGATGCTGCCATCCCGGCTACACGATTCTGCGGCGCTCGGGGTCCCACTCGACCTTGCGGCCCTCGAGGTAGGACCTGGTCGCCATGTGGCACGTGATCGCCTCTTCGAACGCGCGGTCGATATTGCAGCTCGTCTCTCCGCCGTTTCTGATCACGTTGAGCCAGTTCTCGATGTGCAGGTGGTACACCGACACGCGTCTCCCGCCGCGGTACGTATAGAGCAATCCTCTGCTCGCGAAGTACTCGGCCGTTGCCGAGGTCACCGCGTCGATCCCCTTGAAACCGGGCTGATAGGTGAACATCGGCCGCGAGGGGTCGATGATGCCGCTCTCGATCTTGTCCTTGTAGCGCGTAGAATCATGTTCGGCCGACACGGTAAGCGTGCCGCCCACGCGCATCGACGCATCGTGGCCCATGAACCTGAGCCCGCGGTTCATGCCGCTCGCGAGCGTCGCACTGTACATGAAGGTAAGGTCGCGGTCGGGGTACTCGTACACGGCCTGGAACACGTCGGGTACGTCGCGGCCGTCCTTGTAGTAGTAGATCCCTCCCGACGCCACGGCCGATTTCGGGATGCCGACGCGCAGGATCTGATTGACCGCGTCGTATTCATGCGAGAGCAGGTCGCCCGAGAGGCCTGTGCCGTAGTCGTACCATTTACGCCAGCGGAAGAAGCGGTCGAGGTTGAACGGCACCTTGTGGGGTGCGGGTCCCTGGAACTCGTCCCAGTCGATCGTCTCCGGGCTCCCCTTCTCGTGGATGTCCCACACCCATGCACCCCAGGGCGTGTTGCGGTTGGTCGTGGCCTCGACCAGCGTTATGGGACCGAGGATGTTGGCCTCGGCGACCTCGACGGCCTTCATGTGGGCCTCCGACTCGCGGTTCTGGTGTCCCAGCTGAAACACGATGTCGGAGCTCTTCACGACGTCGTAAACGTCGCGCGCCTCCTCTTCGGTTCGGGTGAGAGCCTTCTCGCAATAGACGTGGAGGCCCGCCCCGGCGGCGGCGATAGTCATGCGGGAATGCCAGTGGTCCGGTGTCGCGATGATCACGGCGTCGCAGTCACCGCTCTCGATGAGGTCGCCGTAGCGCAGGTAGCGCTTGGCGGGCGGCATTGGAGGGCCGCCGCCCGGACGGACGTCCACCTGTGAGGCCGCTATCGCTCGCTCCGCGCGCACGTCGAATACGTCGCACACGGCGGTCACGGCAACATTCAGGTCCTTCTGGTTGAGATAGACCTGGAGGTTCTTGTTGCGTGGATCTTTCCTGGCGTCCTCTCGCGCCTCCTCGACCCAGTCGGGATGGGCGAACCCGGCGTGGCGCACCAGAGCCTCGCCTTCGCCGCCGAACCCGATGATGCCCAGCCTGATGCGCTCGCCGGGAGGCCGCGAGATCAGCTCCGGTATGATCGCCGGGCCGCGCTCGCCTACGCCGAGCTCGGCCAGAATGGCTCGCCGCCTGGCGTCCTCGGCGGCCTTCCTCTTGAAGAAGTTGTAGAAGAAGACGCCGAAGAACGGGATCGAGACGAGCGCCTTGATGAGGCCCCGCCGGCTGATCCCACTCTGCTCTTCCACCGTCGGATCGCCGGGCCTGTCGGTCGTATCGTGGTCGGTCATCGTCAGTTATCCCTCAAGCGTGAGCTTGGCTGGTCGCCGCCGGCCGACGGCTGCGCTTCCAGAACATGAGCTTGTCGAACGAAACGAGCCCGTCGAGGCCGAACACCTTGCTGGTCGGGAATGCCAGCAGCACGCACAGCGCGACGAGCTCGATCAGAACCTTATTGACCACCAGGTAGCTCCCTTCGGCCGGGATGGAGTAGCCGTAGCCCGCGAAGGGAGGAGCCGCAATGTAATACAACGCCAAGAGCACGATCCCGGCGATCGCGGCGGGCCGTGCGAGGAGCCCCAGCATGAGCCCCAGCCCGATCAGGATGAGCCCCCACACGTTGAGGAAGTCCACGACCGAGAGCGCCGACGGGCTGGTGGCGATCTTCAGGAACCATCCTTTGAACCACCACTGGGATTCGGCGAGGTATCCCGCCGAGGTCCAGTAGGGGTTGAGCAACTTGGCGAGGCCTTCGTAAAAGAAGTGCCAGCCGATGAAGATTCGCAGCCCCACCAGCGCAGTCACCTGGAAGTTGCTGTAGCCCCGGAAGGCCCCGGCCTTGCCGCCCGCGCCCCCCGTGTCAGTCGATGTCGGTGTCATGATTCCGTGCGCTCCTCCAGCCTCTCGACTTGAGCTGTGTTCCGTCCTCGCCGATGATGAGACACTCGCATCCGGAGAGAGAGTCGATGAGCTCGATCCCCCGCTCGGGCTCCATCACGAAGACGCCCGTAGCGAGCGCGTCCGCCGCCATGGCACTCGGAGCCACGACCGAGACGCCGGCACTCAGGTTCGGAGACATACCGGTCTTCGAGCTCACTATGTGATGATACATTCTGTCGCGATCGAAGTAGATCTCGTAACTGCCCGACGTCGCCACCGCGGCATCGGTCAGGTGGATCGTGTCGGGAAAGGACCCACTCTTCGAGGGATCCTGCACGGCCACCGTCCACGGCCGCCGCTTCTCCTTCAATCCGCCCGCCCTGATGTCGCCGCCCGCGTTGATGAGGTAGCTCCCAATCCCGCGATCGGCGAGCACGCGGCCCATGGCGTCAACGATGTAGCCCTTGGCGACGCCGTCCAGGGTCACTCCCATCCCTTCCCTCGCGAACCTCACGCCGCGCGGTGACAGCACCACGTTGCGCGAGCCAACCAGCTCGAGCGCTTCCATGATCTCGACGCTCGAGGGCTCCCGCGGTGTGATCGCGTCGAGGCGACCCCTGAACAGCTCCACGAGCGGCTCCACCGTGACGTCGAAGGCGCCGCTGCTCAGAGCGTGGTACTCGATCGAGCGCGAGAGCACGTGCGAGAACTCGGGCGGCGAGTCATCCAGGCGGCCCGCGTCGTTGAGCGTGGTGATGGCGGACGCGCCCTCGAACCGGCTGAACACGCCGATCAACCTGTCCATCTCTTCGAGCGCCCGGCCGATAGCCTCTTCTGCGCGCTCCCTCGAACGGGCCAGCGCCGAGATGGACACGAGCGTGCCCATGGCGGGCCGCGTGCTGGTGACCTTGAAGGTCTTGCGGTCGAGGCGCACCGCGTCGGTGGTGACGGGCGAGAGATCGACGCGCTCGAAGCCCATTTTCTCGAGGGCGGCTAGCTTGCGGGCGGTGATGGACGTCTCAGGCATCCGCGCTCTGGCTGAGGTCAACTATACTCCTCCTCCAGCAGAGCCCGCGTCCGCTCGAGCAGCGCCTTGGTCGCGCGAATCCCTTCGGGCTCGCTCAGGCGGGTCCCCTCGTACTCGATTCCAACGTAACCACGGTAGCCGGCGTCCAGCACGATCCTGAGCATCCGAACGTAATCCGTATTGCGCTCGTTGCCCTCCTCGTCGAAGTCGTGCGACTTGGCGCTCACCGCCTTGGCGAACGGCATGAGCTCCCGAACACCGCGGTAACGATCGTACCACTCCTCGTCGCTCACCCTGAAGTTTCCAAAGTCCGGGAGGGTTCCGCAGCGCGGGTGACCGACGGCGGAGATGACGCCGGCCAGCCACCGGCCGTTCGAGGAGAGACCGCCATGGTTCTCGACCAGCACGTTGATCTCATAGCGGGCCGCGAACTCGGTGAGCCTCGTGAGACCGTCCACGGCGAGTTCGTGCTGCTCCTCGGGGCTTCCCTGCGACTGCGCGTTCACGCGAATCGAGTGGCATCCCAGGTATCGGGCCGCCTCGACCCAACGGTAATGGTTCTCGACGGCGATCGTGCGCGCGCCGGGGTCGGGGTCGCCCAGCGCACCCTCGCCGTCGCACATGATGAGGAGGCTCCTGACGCCGTGGTCGTCCGCCCTCCGCTTGAGCTGTCTCAGATATGCAGTGTCCTGGGCCCTGTCCTTGAAGAACGAGTTCACGTACTCCACGCCGTCGAGCCCGTACTCGCTTCGTGCCACGACGGGAAAGTCGAGGTTGTCGAGGTGGGCGGCGCGGATCGTGCGGTGCAGCGACCACTCAGCGAGAGAGATCCTGAAGAGCGGATCGTCCGGTCGATGACGCGCAGGGCGCGCGAGCAGCGCAGACGGCTTCGCGAGTAGCGCCGCGGGGAGCGCGGCCGCGGCCGTGGCGATGAAACGGCGGCGGCTCTCCATCATCGCGAGATCACTATCTCTCGGGTCGCGCGCCCCTCTGCGCCCGGAATCGTGACCGCGATTGTCGTGGCATCACCCTCCCGGTTCGTCAGCTCCGCTCCGGTGGCACCCGAGATCGGTTCGCCGTAAAGCGCCACCTGGTAACTCTCACCGCTCGCGCCCTCGACC
>JBHIEQ010000154.1:0-6782 GCA_046760725.1 Gemmatimonadales bacterium | reverse complement strand
ATAATTACTCGAGCACCATAGTAGCCGCCGGAATTGCGCGATCGAACCAGCCGCGAGATCGTGGAGCTCGAGCCTTGGCGCTCGGCCCTACAACCCCCATACCACCGGAATCACCACCACCGCGGCCACGACGACCAGCACTGCGAGACCGCGTCCTAAGACCCCTGCTCCTCCAGAAACCGCTCCACCGCGACCACGTACTCGCTGAACGACGCTCGCGCTTCTCCAACTGCGGCCAGCACGATAGCGTCGTTGATGTCCTCGTACTCGTGCACCAATCGGTTGCGCAGGCCGGCCGCCGGAGCGAGTCTCTCGGCCAACACTTGTGGAATGATGCTCTGGCGGCCGAGCGCCACGAAACTCTCGTAGTAGTCAGTCGGAGCGGGCGTCCCGACGGCTCGCAGCAGGTGAAGGTTGGCATCGACCGCGGCTTCTACCGTCTCCTGGAGCAGCTTCTCGGTGCCTTTGACCCGAAACGGATCTGCGACGTAGCGGTCGAGCGGCATGCCGGCTACAGTCCCCAACTGGTCCAGCTTGCGGGTGATTGCGGCGAGCTTGCGACGGACCAGGTCGGCGTCGAGCGACGTCACCCGGCTGTAGGGCCGCGGCCGAGTCGATCCCGAATCTCCTGCCGCTCGAATTCACGGAACTTCCGGGTATCGGCGTAACGCCTCATGGCGAGGGAGGCGAACCGGGCAAACTCGCCGGGCTCAGCCTCGAACAGAGGTACTCCGTCGCGCGCGACCACGGCCAGAAGAAGCGGATCGGCGCGGTTCAGGTCCGCCACGTCCACCTGCTGCACGCCAAGCTCCCGAATGAGGCGGTTGGTAACCGCCACGGTGTCGAGCGGTCGCGCGCCGAGCACGCCGAGATCCAGGTCTTCCGGAACGCGCGCATCCCGGCGCGAAGCCGACCCGAACAGCACTATTAACCGGCAGCCGAGTTCGTGTCCGACGTGTCGGGCGCCGACGCGCAGCCGCTCCATGCTCATCGTCTGCATTGAGGACATAGCTCGATAGCAAGATAGGTCCGTTCGGAGCTAGCGGAAAGCGCACCTGCCCGATTCGCACCTGTCGCAACCAGTACCCCCGCCTACCTTCGCGCTCGGCTCTACAACCCCCAGGCTACCGGAATCACCACCACCGCGGCCACGACCACCAGCACCACGATGACCGCGAGGGTGACCCAGGCTTCCCAGCTCATCTGCTCGACCGCACTGCCGTTCGAGAGTCGGGCGGTGGACTGGGACGCCACCGAGCTACCGGTGCCCGCCGACGTCTGCCGCGGTTCGATAGCAGAGGCATCGAAGGGAACCTGGGATCCCCTGTGTCGCAATCAGAATATGTGATAGATTTGTCACATGTCGGCATCACGCCATGTGGGTGACGCAGACCGTCAGCCGGCTGCAGCCGCGCGCCGCGACCGAGTGTTCCGCGCGCTCGCGAATCGCTGGCGGCGCTCGAGGGCGCAACGCCGCGCCGCGTAGTCGCTAGCCGCGTCGCGAGGCTATCTTCTGCGCGTGACGGTGAGACTCATTCGGAAGCCCACAAGTCGCGCCGAGCTTGGCGCCCTCGCCGCTGAGCAATTCGGCGATATGGTGAAGGCCGTGGTGGACGTCGGCCGCCGCGTCATCGCGGTCGGCGGAGAACTGCATTCTGACGAGGAGGCGGCGCTCCTCGACGACGGGGCACTGCAGCAGGACCTCTGGGGCATCAACCTGTACCCTGGAGAACAGGGAGACGACTGGATCGAGTTCGACTCCGTGATCAACATCCGGCCGTCACGGGGGAACCGTTCGCGGGGCGTGGACGACGCCGGCGTACGCCAGCGAATCAGCGAGATCGTGGCCACCCTGGTCCGGGAATGAGCGAACCCATATGAGCGGGCACGCGGAGCTCGCCGCGGGACGCTGGCACGAGCTGAGCCTCGCGGAGCAGCTCGCGAACGTGGGAGCCGAAGTGGACCGTGCGATCCGCGCCTCGGAGGCCGGCAGGGCCGAACGTTTCGAGCGCGCCCTCGAGCGGGCGCTGGAGCTGTTCGACCTCACGGCCCGCGACGAGCGCTGGCGCGGTCATCGCCGACGGGAGATCCTGCGCCTCCGCGAGGAATTCCTGCGACCGTTCTTCGACGAAGGGGTCTCGCTGGACTCCGCCGCGGGTCTCAGAAGGCAGTTTCTGTACTTCGGGTTGCTGGCCCGCCGGAGGGGACGGTAGCCTCCGGCCTCACGCACCTATGTAACCCTGCCTCTCCAGATACAGGATGATCTCCTGCGCCGCCTCCTCGGGGGTCACGTCAGACGTGTCGATCACCACGTCCGCGTCATCGGGCTCCTCGTATGGATCCGAGATCCCCGTGAACTCCTTGATGATCCCGGCGCGCGCCTTGGCGTAGAGCCCCTTCCTGTCGCGCTCCTCGCACACCTCGAGCGGCGTCGAGACATAGACGAGAATGTATCCTCCGCCCTGCTCGATGAGACGACGGTTCTCCTTCCTGATATGATCGTAGGGCGCGATCGGGGCGCAAATGGCGATGCCGCCGTTCTTGGTGATCTCGCTCGCCACGAAACCGATGCGCCTGATGTTGATGTCGCGATGCTCCTTGGAGAAACCCAGCTCGCTCGAGAGATGCTTGCGCACGAGGTCGCCGTCCAAGAGCGTCACCGGCCGGCCGCCCATCTCGAGGAGCTTGACCAAGAGCACGTTGGCAACGGTCGATTTCCCCGAGCCCGAGAGTCCCGTGAAGAAGACGGTGAAGCCCTGCTTGTGCCGCGGCGGGTGAGTTCGCCTCAGCTCCTCCACCACCTCCGGGAACGTGAACCATGCGGGGATGTCGCGGCCGTCCTGGAGCCGGGCCCTGAGCTCCGTGCCCGAGATCGAGAGCGAGCGCACCCCCTCGGGCACCTCGTCCTGGGGCACGTAACGATCCTCGTCCGCGAGATAGACCATCATCTTGAAGGGGACCATCGCGACACCCAACTCCTCCTCATGTTGCCTCAAGAGTTCCTGGGCGTCGTAAGGACCGTAGAAGTCCTGTCCCTTGGAGTCCTTCCCCGGCCCCGCGTGGTCCCGCCCCACGATGAGATGCGTGCAGCCGAAGGTTTTGCGGATGATCGCGTGCCACACGGCCTCCCTGGGCCCCGCCAACCGCATGGCGAGGGGCAACAGCGAGAGCATCGCGGTGTCCTTGGGATAGTGCGGCAAGAGCGCCTGATAGCACCTCACGCGCGTGTAGTGATCCACATCCCCCGGTTTGGTCATCCCCACCACGGGATGTATCAGGAGATTGGCCTCCACCTCCTTGGCGGCCCTGAGCGTCAGCTCCTGGTGCGCACGGTGCATCGGGTTCCTGGTCTGGAACGCCACCACCTTGCGCCAACCCAGCCGGGCGAACTGCTCCCTCAGCTCGGCGGGAGTGAGGCGGAGGTTCTTGTAGTCGTAGTGATGCGGGAGAGAGAGTCCCTCGAGGCGGCCGCCGGCGTAGAAGGCGCACGACTGCTCGAGGAGGTGGCGGACGCCGGGGTGCTCTTCTCGGGAAGCGGGAAACGGGAAACGGGAAGAATCGCAAAGGACCCGGTCGGCTTCCGCCTGGCGGTCCGGTTCCCACACGTCCTCGACGTTGAGCACCGCGAGCATGACGCCCTCGGGGTCGCGCAGCGCCAGCATACCGGCCTTCTCGGCACTCTCTGCGACGTCCGCAGGCACGTCGAGCGTAATCGGAATCGGCCACAACGTCCCGTCGGCAAGCCTCATCTCGGCACAAACACGATCGTAATCGTCGCGCTTCATGAAGCCCGTGAGAGGCGAGAAGCCGCCGTTGAGTAACAGCTCCAGGTCGCAGAGCTGCCGCGGGGTGAGGTCCCAGGACGGCCAGTCGCGCGAGGACTCCTTGATCTCGGCGGCGCGGGCATCGTCCACGATCAGGTTTATCAGTTCCCCGCCGTGCGGGGCGATAAGATGGTCGGTCACGGTGTTCGCTTTACTGTCGGCGGTTTGCGGTTTTGGGGTTCGCGGCTAGCGGTTCACCGCCCAGGGAGCGTCAATGATAAACGGGAGGGTGCGGCGAGAGGAGGGGGTCTCACCCCCTCGCGCAGTCCGACGTCGGCCCAATCACGCAACGAGCGGGTTGCGAACGGTGAGATCGGGAAACCGGGTGAAGTCGCGATCCGCGCTCCACAGCTCCCGCACTCCGTGGTGCAGACACAAAGCCGCGACCCGCGCGTCGTGCACCCGCCCACCCGTCACGCGCCCCGCGAGCAGCGCGTCGCGCAACACTCCCCAATAGCCGGCTGACTCGGCCAGCAATACCAGACTCGGGGACTCAAGCCACGCCGTTACCTGCTCGAGCGCCACCTCGAGCGGCGTCGGCGGACGGTAGATCCTGGGGTGCGTCACGATCGCAATGAACTCGTGCAGACAGGGCCAGGGAATCGCCCACGGCGCCGGCGCTTCCGCCAACTCGGCCACGCGCCCAAGAGCCGCCTCGTGCCACGGCGCCTCGTCCCGATGAGCGTACACCAGGAGATTCGTGTCCACCGCGATCACTCGCCGCGGCCCTCATACGCACGGCGCCGCACCTCATCCCACGAAGCGCCGGCGAGATCCTCAACCAGCCCATCCCCCCTGAAGGTCACCCGCCGCAGCCGGAACGCCCCTCGCTCACCTCGTTCGGCGAGCACCCGCCGCAACCCCTGCTCGATCAGCGCGCGCATCGTGGTACCCTCGCTCCGAGCCACCCGGCGAAGCTCAGCGAGCAAGGAGTCAGGAAGGTCGATGGTTGTCTTCATATTGCTCGCAATATAAGATCAGGCATACGACCGTCAAGTGATGCGCCGACCGAAGCGCGCCAAGAGGCACCCGCCGGGTTACACCGTCACGGCCGACGAGACCCCGGGGTAGAACTTCCCCGGTCCAGCTCCCCCATCCTGTCGGACGCACCCATCCGCTCGACTTGCCGGACGAGCCGAGCGTAGGCCTCTGGAGCGCCCGCCATGATCCCCCTCGTCTTTGGAAACGCCTGATTGAACCGGAGCGGGTTGCCCTCGAGATCGGTGGCGATCCCCCCGGCTTCCCGTACGATCAACACGCCCGCGCACACGTCCCACTCGTGTTTGGGTCCCCTGGACACCGTGGCCGAGCCCTTCCCCGCACCAACGAGGGCGAGCTTATACTCGATGCTGCCGACGGGTGTCACGTCCCAGTCGTCTCGGAAGGGGTCGAACTCGCCGCGTTCCAATTCGGACCTGGATGCAAGGAGCGTGGAACCTTCACGTACGACCGCGCGCTCGGCGCGGCTGGTGGTCGGCAGTTCCCCGTTAGCTGTTCGCGGATCCGTGAACAACGCGCCGCGGCCGCGCTCGGCCCAGAACGTCTCGCCGGTCACCGGGTTGTGAACGACCCCCAGCACGGGCACGCCCGATTCCACGAGCGCCACGGCCACCGTGTACTCCGGAAGCCCCTTCACGAACTCCTTGGTGCCGTCCAGAGGATCGACGATCCATACGCGCTCGGCCTCCAGCCGCGACGGATCGTCGGCCGTCTCCTCTGAGAGCCATGCGGCGTCGCGGATCGCGAGCAGCCTCTCCTTGAGCAAACGGTCGGCGCGGCGGTCGGCCTCGGTCACGGGACCAGCGCGGCCCTTCTGCTCGACGTCGAAGCCTCTTGCACGCACGTCCTGAATCGCCGCCCCGGCATCCCAGGTCGCCTTCACTACCGCGTCGATTAGATGCATGAACCGGCCATTTTGGTTGGGACTGCGCGAACCATACCTTATACGCTATGGCCGTGGGAAGCTTTCGTGTGCCACTCGTGGTGGGCCATCCGACCCAGGAGCGCTTCGATCTCGTGGATGCGCTCGTGGATATGGGAGCGACCTACACGTGGATTCCGTCGGACACTCTGGAGCGGCTGGGCGTCCACCCCGAAGACGAATGGCCATTCGTGTTGGCTGACGGCAGGGAGGCAACGTATGCGGTCGCGTGGGTCCGAGTGCGCATAGGAGACCGAACTCAGCCGACGATCGTCGTGTTCGGAGACCCCGAGTCGGAGCCGCTCCTGGGCGTCTTCACACTCGAAGGCTTCAGACTGGCCGCGGATCCCGTCAACCAGCGGCTGGTGCCTGTTCCGGGTCTGCTGAAGGAGGGTACCGCCTGAGGACACGGAGTGCGCTGTGCACTGCGCGTAGCGGGCGGCGCTCCGCGCCGTCACGAGCCGCGCGCCCGCCGCTTTACATCCTCCCACCACGCGATCCGCTCGGCAACGGTCTTCTCGTAGCCCCGACCCGTGGGCTCGTACCACTTGGCACCCTCCAACGCGTCGGGCAGATACCGCTGTTCGGCCGCGACGCCCTGCTCCTCGGCATGGTCGTAGCGATACCCCTTGCCGTAACCCAGCTCCTTCATGAGCCCGGTCGGCGCGTTCCTGATGTGCAGCGGCACCGGCTCTGCGGGGTGCTCGCGCGCCGCGGCCTGCGCCCGGGCCCACGCCTCGTACGCACGATTGGATTTGGGCGCGGTGGCCAAGTAGATCGCCGTCTCCGCCAGCGCAAGCTCCCCCTCGGGAGAGCCCAGGAAGTGATACGCGTCCTTGGCCGCTACCGCGATACTCAAAGCACGCGGGTCGGCGAGTCCCACGTCCTCGGTCGCGATTCGCACCATGCGCCGAGCCAGGTACAGCGGATCCTCACCACCCTCGATCATCCGCGCGAGCCAATAGAGCGCACCCTCCACGTCAGAGCCGCGCACGGCCTTGTGAAACGCCGAGATCAGATTGTAGTGCTCCTCGCCC
>JBHIEQ010000153.1:0-6812 GCA_046760725.1 Gemmatimonadales bacterium | reverse complement strand
CGAGCCGTGCCATGCGAGCTGTTCACGCGAACCACGTCCACGCCGGCCTCGACCATGGCGGCGAGTACCGATTCCTCGCCGGACGCCGGGCCAATGGTCGCGACGATCTTGGTGCGGCGAAACCGGCCGTCCGGCGGCCTCATACTCCCACCGCGGGCGCCAGCCTGCTCGCGAGCACCGCCAAGGCCTCGCCAGCCGCCGCGGGTACCCGCACGGCGGCGCGCGGCGTGAGCGGCGTGGGTCGCGGGTTCACCTCCAGCACCGGGACACCGCGGGCCAAGGCGACATCGGCGAGGCTCGCCGCCGGATACACTACTGACGAGGTCCCCACCACGAGCAACGCATCACAGCGTCCAACCGCAGAGGCAGCCTGCTCCAGGGCTCCCTCAGGCAACGACTCCCCAAACCAGACCACGCCTGGGCGGACGAGACTCCCACATGAAGGACACAAGGGCGGCTCGACCTCTCCCTCCGTTTCACCGAGACCCTCGATCAGCTCCACCGGATAGGGGTGACCACCGTCAAGGCAGCGGAATGCCTCGAGCGACCCGTGAAGCTCCACTACGTTCCGGCTCCCCGCGCGCTGGTGCAGCCGATCGACGTTCTGGGTAACCACCACGAACTCCTCGAACACCCGCTCCAGCGCGACCAGCGCACGGTGTCCCCGGTGCGGTGTCACCTCGCACGCCTTCCTCCAGCGCCCGAGGTACCAGCCGAACACGCGCGCGGGATGCCTTCGGAACGCGGCCTCGGTCGCGAGCTCGGTGGGGTCGTACCGTGACCAGAAGCCGGTCAGATGGTCGCGGAACGTCCTGAGACCCGATTCTTGCGACATCCCAGCCCCCGTGAGCGCGACCACACGCCGTGCCGCGGCGAGCAATCCGGCTGCCCGCTCCAGAACGTCGGTCGTCACGGCTGCCTTCCCCAGCGCGCCAACATTCCCACACTCGTTCCACAGCGTCTTCTCCACAGCATGTTGAAGGGTGGCCGGTAGCCGGGGTCGGTGAGGGGACTATGCCCCGGTGGTGACGGTTGGAGCGTAGGTCCGAGCCACGTAGTCGTCCAGAAGGCCGAGGAATTCACGGACGATGTGGTCCCCCTTCAGGGTCGTCACGAGCTCGCCGTCCATGTACACGGGTGCCTTGGGCTCCTCAAACGTGCCGGGGAGCGAGATGCCGACGTCGGCGTGCTTGGATTCGCCGGGACCGTTCACTACACAGCCCATGACGGCCACGCGCATCTCTTCCACGCCCGGGTAGCGTTCTCTCCACTCCGGCATTCGCTGCCTGAGGTGCTCATCAATCTCTTCCGCCATCTCTTGGAAGAACGTGCTGGTAGTGCGCCCGCAACCGGGGCAGGCGGTCACCTGTGGAGCGAATGTCCTGAGACCCAGTGCCTGAAGGATGTCCTGTGAGACCCGCACCTCTTCGGCCCTATCACCCCCCGGCGCGGGGGTGAGCGACACTCTGATCGTGTCTCCGATTCCCTCCTGCAACAGGATCGCGAGACCCGCCGTGGAGGCCACGATTCCCTTGCGGCCCATGCCCGCCTCGGTGAGGCCCAAGTGAAGCGGATAGTCGGACCGTGCCGCCAGCCTGCGGTACACATCGACCAGATCCTGTACCTGGGACACCTTGGCCGAGAGGATAATTCGATCGTGGGGGAGCCCCACCGATTCGGCGAGCTCGGCCGAGTGCATCGCACTCTCCACCATGGCCGCGATGGTCACGTCGCGCGCGTCGAGCGGCTCGGCTCGTGCTGCGTTCTGGTTCATCAGCTCCGTCAGGAGCTGCCGGTCGAGCGAACCCCAGTTGACCCCGATGCGCACCGGTTTGTCGTGCTCAATGGCCACCCGGACGATCGAGGCGAAATGCTCGTCGCGCCGCTCCCTCTGCCCCACGTTGCCCGGGTTGATACGGTACTTCGCGAGCGCCGCGGCACAGCGCGGAAACTCGGTGAGCAGTCGGTGACCGTTGTAATGGAAATCGCCTATGAGCGGCACGGCTACGCCATTGTCCGCGAGCCGAGCAACGATGTCGGGAACGGCCCGTGCGGCGGCCTCGTTGTTGACCGTGACGCGCACGATCTCGCTGCCGGCTTCGGCCAAGCTCCTGACCTGCTGCGCGGTTTGCTCCACATCGGCCGTGTCCGTGTTGGTCATCGATTGCACCACGATCGGGTGGCACGACCCAATCGGTACGGAGCCCACGTACACTGTGACTGTCTGACGCCGCATGGCGCTAATATAGGGGCTGAGACGGCCCGACAGGAGACAGATGCTGGATGCCGGGCAATGTTGGTGCCGCTAACAGGGGTTCTCCCAATCCATCGGGAATTCGCCCTTGCAGTGCTCGCAGCTCATCTCCCGTGCGTCTGGAGGCACTATGGGGGAGCGCTCGCCGCAAGCGGGACACACGGCGTACGTGAGGCCGAAGTTGGCTTCACTGGCGCGGCGGGCGCCCAGCTGCGACTCGTGCCACTCGACAACGCTCCACTTGTCGGGTTTGGCATCGGTGATTTGCACCATCGATCGCAACACCGGGACGTTGGTCCGTCGCACGTCAAGCACGACGATCTTGCTGGACTCGTTCACGACCACGTACCAGGCACCACGTCGCAGCCCGTGTGCGCCGGAGCGTTTGGGTCTCGCCCAGCGGCGTTCGCTCATCGCGCGAGATCAATGCGGCACGCAAACCGCCGGCCCGGCAACAGTTCCGCTGGGCGGCCACCGTGCGGTGTGCGGCGCACTCACACGAAAAGGGCGCGCTAGAGGCGCGCCCGTGGCACGGTCTGCGACGCTCTCCCTTGCTTCAGCCACATTCACTGTAGCCGCAGACGTGGCACTTCACGCATCCCTCTGCAAACTCCAGCTGCGAGCCGCAGTCCGGGCACGCCCCGGCGTGCTGTTCGGCGTTCAGCGACTCGAAGTCGAGAAGGGTGCCCTCGGGCCCCGGCTGCTGTTGCGGGACCGAAACCGGGCTCTCGGCGCTGGTGCGGGACTCCAGCAGATCCTGTTGGATTCCCTGTTTCTCCTGCATCCAGCGCTCGATCGCAATGCCTATCGCGTCGGGTACGGACAAGACCTTGTTCGGGCCGAGACCGCTCACACGATCCGACGAGATACCGCGGAGCTGACGGTAGATCTCCTCTATCGGTATGCCGGATCTGAGAGCGAGCGAGATGAGCCGGCCGACGGCCTCGACGTCGGCCATGAGCGCGCCGCCCGCCTTGCCAAGCGTCATGAACATCTCGAACGGCTGGCCACGGTCGTCTTCGGTGATCGTGATGTACATGGTCCCCAGTGGAGTCTCGACCCGTCGTGTCGTTCCCCGCAGCAGCTCCGGTCGCGACCGCTTCTTGCGGCGCTGTAGATTCTCCGACTCGACCTCGTGAAGTCGCCGCTTGGTGCGGGCGAGCTCCGCCTCGAGCTCGGCGATCGTCGCCTTGAGCTCGGCCACTTCCTGATTCCGTTCAGTCGCGGATGTCTCCTCTGCCGCCTCCGCCGCCCCCGCTGCCGCCGCCTTCTTCACCTGCTTCGCGGTGCTCCCGGTCGAGAGCACCTGCATTTCGCGACTGCCGTCGCGGTACACGGTCACGCCCTTACAGCCAAGCGAGAACGCGAGCTCGTAGATGTCGCGTACGTCCTCTTCGGTGGCCTCGCGCGGGAAGTTGCACGTCTTGCTGATCGCACTATCGGTGTACTCCTGAAACGCCGCTTGCATCCGGATGTGCCATTCGGGAGTCACGTCGTGAGCCGTCACGAACACCCGCTGCCACTCCTGGGGCACCTCGTCGAAGTGTATGTGTCCTTCTTCGGCTATCCGCTGAACGAGTTCCTCCGAGTAAAACCCCTCGCGCTTGGCGATCGCGACGAAATCCTCATTCACGTCGGGCATCAGGACGCCAGCCTGATTGCGCATGAAGGCGACGGCGAACAGCGGCTCGATGCCGGACGAGCAACCGGCGATGATCGAGATCGTGCCGGTCGGCGCCACCGTGGTGAGGTTGCAATTGCGGAGCCGGCGCATCGGGCGGATACGCCTGCCCGCTGCGTCACGGGCGCACGTCTCGTCGGGGCCCCAGACGCTCCTCTCCCACTCCGGGAAGACGCCTCGCTCGGCCGCCAGTCGCTCGCTCTCGACTTTGGCCTCCTCGTCGATGAAGGACATAAGCCGGCGCGCCCAGTCGATGGCCTCCTCCGAGTCGTACGGCACACCCAGGCGCACTAGAAAGTCAGCCCATCCCATGACCCCGAGCCCGATGCGGCGGATGCGATTCGCGAGATCGGTGATCTCGGGCAGCGGGTAGCGGTTGGCATCGATCACGTTGTCGAGGAAGTGGGTGCACAGGTGCACCGCCCGGCGCAGACCGTCCCAATCGACCACACCGTCCCTCACAAACAGCCCGACATTGATTGACCCGAGGTTACACACATCATACGGCAAGAGGGGTTGCTCACCGCACGGATTGGTGGCCTCGTACGAGCCCAGGTGCGGTACCGGATTGAAGTAGTTGGCCCGGTCCACGAAGAACACTCCGGGCTCGCCTGTCTTCCATGCCCCATGCACGACCTTGTCGAACACCGCTCGCGCCGAGAGCTGGCCCACCACCTTTCCCGTGCGCGGGTGCACGAGGTCGTAGTCGCGATCCTCGGCCACCGCGCTCATGAACGCGTCGGTCACCGCCACCGAGATGTTGAAGTTGGTGACCTTGGTGATGTCGTCCTTGCACGTAATGAACTCGAGTATGTCGGGGTGATCGACGCGTAGGATCCCCATGTTTGCGCCGCGTCGTGTCCCTCCTTGTTTCACCACCTCGGTTGACGAATCGTACAGCGACATGAACGAAACGGGCCCGGAAGCTACTCCCATCGTGGAGCGCACTACGTCGTTCTTCGGTCGCAGCCTGGAGAACGCGAATCCCGTGCCGCCGCCTGACTGGTGCACCAGCGCCATGTTGCGCAGCGTGTCGTAGATTCCGTCCTTGCCGTTGGAAAGCGAGTCGGACACCGGCAGCACGAAACAGGCGGACAGCTGGCCCAGCGGCCGGCCCGCATTCATAAGGGTCGGGGAGTTGGGCATCCACACCCGCTGCGCCATGAGATCGAAGAACGTCTCGGCGAGCGCCTCGACGGCACCCACGCTCGCACCGTAAGATGCCTCCGGCTCCGCGATCGTGCGCGCCACGCGCCAAAACAGATCCCGAGGCTCCTCCGCCAGCCGGCCCCGATCGTCTTTCACCAGGTAGCGGCGCTCGAGAACCGTGACGGCGTTGGCGCTCAGGTCGAGCGCGTGCTGGTTGTTGGCTTCACCCGATATGCCCATGAGATCTCCGCCCACCCAACGGGCTGCCCGCCGCTGGGCACGAACCCGTTATGCTATGAAAAATAACGACTTCGAGGAATGGTGCGCCCGGCGCGCGGCGCGGGGAGCCAAGGTAGAAACGGCCGTCGCGCGACGCAAGTGGCCCTGAAAGCGCCGAACGCAAGAGGCCGTTCGACTATTCACATCACATAACTGTTGCGATGCCGCTCGAAGCCCCCCTCCCGATGTCTGCCTGCCAGCTCCACGTAGTGCCGCCAATTCTGCTCCAGCCTGAGGCGAAGCGACTCGTCCACGTCGCGGACCACGCGGGCCGGCACCCCCAAGACCAGCGATCCCGGCGGCACGCGCATACCCTCGGTCAACACGGCCCCCGCCCCAACCACCGAGCCCCCGCCAACCCTGACCCCGTTCAAGACAATAGCCCCCATCCCGATGAGACAAGAGTCTTCGACAGTGCAACCGTGCAGAATGGCGCGGTGCCCCACCCCCACCCGACTGCCGATGGCGCACGGCACCCCGTCATCGACATGAACCACCGCGAGGTCCTGGATGTTGGTCTCGCGTCCCACGGTGATCGGGGCCATGTCGCCTCGCAACACAGCGTTGTACCACACACTGCTACGCTCGCCCAATGAAACATCCCCGAGGACGTGTGCCCCCGGGGCGATAAAGACGGAAGGATGGATCAATGTGTCAGCCGCCAGGACGGCAGATGACCGTCAGCCTGAACCAGCCTGGCACGGCCCGCGCGCCCTTGCGAGCCGGACTGTACTCCAGCGAGTCCCGCGCGAACTGCAAGGCGCGGATGGTGCACGTCGGCACATCGGAATCCTGCTGCCGCGAGATCTCCACCACCTTGCCGTCGGCGCCTACGTGCACCAGCAGCACCGGGCGGGAAGGGATCCGGGTCCCGGGAATGCGCACCAACGCGGCGCGTCCCCTCACTTGAGGTGGAGTGTCGTAGCATGCGTTCCCCGTGTTGTAGTCCGGACCCCACTGGGAGCAGTAGTCTCTGCTCTCCACCCGGGTCGGCTGCGTCCTGGGTGGCTGCCTCTCCCGCGGGGGAGTGGCCAGCTCCCTCGAGAGCGTCACACCCACGACCACGGTATCGCCCTTTCCGACGTTGACTGTCTCGGTGAACGTGTCGTAGCCGGCCCGAGCCACCTCGATCCTGCGACTCCCCGGCGGGACCCGCACGACAGAACCGGTCTTCCTGGCACCATCGATGGTGACCGTGGCACCGGTGCGAGGCACTCCGCGCAGCCTTATCCACCCGAAGTTCGGCAGTGGTTCGGGCGGTGTAGCCTCGGCCACGTCGGGCGGCGCCGCCTCGCCTCCGGTCTCCCCGGCTGCTCCCGCTTCTGCGACCTGCATGGCGCTATCCCCCGCCTCCGCCGAATCGCCAGCAACTACGGCGGTGGATTCCGGCGGTACCGCCGGTGTACCGCCCCCGGGCGGCGGCGGCGTGGGCTGCGCCACGCCGCTCTC
>JBHIEQ010000152.1:0-6815 GCA_046760725.1 Gemmatimonadales bacterium | reverse complement strand
AGACTTCTTGGCCCGCTGCGCCGCCGAGCGTGGCTGCGTTGCGGCTGCCTGCCACGGCGACCGTCTGATGGCGTACGCCGTCCTGTACGTGCCTCAGCCCGGAGAGGAGAACTACGGGGTCGAGCTTGATCTTCCTCAGTCGGAGCTGGCGCACGTGAGTCACCTTGCCGGCTCGGGTGTCCATCCGTTGTACCGCGGGAACAGGCTGCAGTCGAGGCTCATCGATCTCCGGTGTTCCTATGCGCATGCCGCGGGGTACTACCACATGTGCGGAGAGGTGCTGCCCACCAACGTCATCAGTATTCGCAATCATCTGGAACGGGGCTATTTCCTGAAGGGGTTCAAGGTGGACCGCTTTGATCTGTCCGTGTATCTGCTGCACAGAGACACACGCGTTTCGCCGAAACCCCTGAGAGGGGTCGATCGGCCCGAGTCGTCGATCGACGACGCTGCAACCTATCGTCGATTGTTGGCGGAGGGGTACTGGGGATTCAGAGTGGCGAGGCGCGCTGAAGGCTGGCGCGTCGTTTACGGTCGGTTCGAGTAGGTGAACCGGGTATTCAAGCTCTTCGACGTTCAGCCCCATGAAAGGGGAGTGGCGGGCGCGCTGTTCCTGCTAGCCTTCGCCATAGGCATCGGCCGCGTGTTCGCAATCACGGCGGCGTTTCCGATTTTTCTCTCGGAGTGGTCGCCCGCCGACCTGGCCTTCGTCTACATCCTCGCCTCCGTCGGAACCGTTGCCGTTAGTGTCGGGTATCTGCGCCTCGGCCGTGCGCTCAACCCTCGCCGACTCATCATCGCGAACCTCGGCTTTGCGCTCGGCGTCACCGCGCTCATCAGGCTGGCGCTCACGCTCATCGGCGCCAAAGGCCCGGCCATGGTACTGGCCACGTGGGCCTTCGTGCTGTTCGTGCTCACAAACCTGGCGTTTTGGGCTGCGGCGCAGCGCGTGGTGAACATTCGGCAAGGGAAGAGGATCTTCCCTCTAGCGACATCGGGCGACGTGCTAGCCTACGCCGTTGGGGGTGTGGTCGCTGGTCAGCTCGCCGAGGTCATCGGTACGCCGAACTTGCTCATCATATCAGCACTCGGCGTCGGGGTGGCTGCGATCGGTTGTGTGCGGCTCGTCAGAATGAGACCGGAGCGCTTCCAGACGGTGGTGTCCCGCCCCGGCACACCCGCGCGGAGGAAGCCGGTCAGCTGGTCGAGCCCTTATCTCCGTCTCATGATCGTGTACTTCGCGCTGAGCGGTGCGGTGTTCGTCTTCGTTGACAACGCGTTCAACTTTGTCGCCAAGGGGCGGTATCCTGTCGAGGAAGACTTGGCGGCCTTCATCGGCGGCTACCAGGCAGTGACCGCGATCGTGAACTTCTTGTTCCGCGGGTTCATCGCGGGCCGGGTGATCGGTCGTTTCGGAGTAGTCGCCGGGCTCGCGGCGCTTCCTTTGGCCGTCCTGCTCGGGTCCACGGTGGTCGTCGTGAGCGGCGCCGCGTTCGGTGCGGCGATCTTGGTCTTCTGGGGCATAACCGCTACGAAGCTCGGCGACAAGGTGTTCCGAGGTATGACCGCTTCATCGTTCGCCACGCTCTATCAACCCCTCCTGGAAAGAGGCCCGTCGGTGCAGGCCACGATGGAGGGTGTCGTGGACGCCGCTGCGATCGGTCTCGCCGGCTTTCTTCTCTTGATTCTCGGAAAGATGGCCGGATTCGGCGCGATCGAGCTGGCCACGGTCGTCGTCGTGTTCTGCATCGTGTGGGCAGTGATCGCCCGGCTGCTCAAGAGAGAATACGTGAACGTGTTGGGAAGCGCCCTGCATCGCCGCCGCATCGGCACCGAACAGATCGAGTCAGTGGGTGCGGATGTGATCGAAGTGGTGCGGAAGGAGCTGGATAGTCCCGTCCCGGAGAACGTGGTTTACGCCTTGGAGTTGTTGGAGCGGTCGGACCCGGAGGCGCTGCGCGCCGCGCTACCGCACCTCATGAGTCACTCCCTCGAAGATGTGCGAATAAACATACTCCACCGCATCGAGAGCCACAGAGTCACGAGTGCCTTGCCCGCAGTCCGGATGCAGTGGGAAAGCGAGTCGGGATCCGCTGCACTGAGGGGGCAGGCGATTCGAGTGCTGTGCGCGCTCAGCGAAGAGAGCATACCGCTCGGTGTGGAGGCGTTGCGTCACAGAGAACGGGCAGTCCGCATGGGAGCGCTGGCGGGACTGCTGCGGTCGGGATCCATCGAGGGGATCGTGTACGCGGGCGCGGAGCTTCTACGAGAGCTGGAATCACCGGACCCCCGCGACAGAGTATTCGCCGCGACCGTGTTGCGGGACGCGGGGATTGCCAGTTTCTACGGGCAGGTGCGCCGCCTCCTGGAAGACCCTGATGTCGGCGTCCGGGAGATGGCCCTCGAAGCCGCCGCAAGGCTCGCGCACCCCCAGCTGTGGCCGCTCGTGGTCAGGGCTCTGCGGGATCCGACGTTGGGGAAGAAGGCTTCGGAGGTGTTGGTGGGTGGAGGGGACGCAGCAGTCGCCGCGCTGGCCAGGGAGTTCCCGCGCTACGGGCGGGACCGGGCCTTCCGTCTGAGCGCCATCAGAATAATGGGGCTGATTCGAGGGGAGGAGGCGATTACCCACCTGTGGCAGCACCTTGGGTCACGCAATCGACAGGAGCGCCACGCAGTGATGGTCGCGCTGTCGAACTGCGCTCTGGAGGCCGCGGACGAGCGGGCGCTCCGGGTCCAGGAGCTGCTGGAGGAGGAGGCGAAGGACACGGTGGACGTGCTGGCCGCCCTGACCGAGACTGTCGGCGATCCACGCACGGCCGTGCTGAGTCGAGCGCTCCGGTACGAGGTCGAGCTGGCACGTCACCGGGTCTTCTTGCTGCTGTCTTACATCTATCCCGAACGAGAGCCGCTCACAGCTTGGGATAACTATGCATCCGGTGACCGTGACAAGCGCGCCTACGCGCTCGAGCTGCTCGAGAATTTTCTGTCGCTCGATCTGAGAGCGATGTTTTTCCCCCTGCTGGAAGACAGGGATCCCGCCGATGCGCTCGGGCGCGTCGCGACACGGTTCTTGCCGCGCCACCGGAGCCGGGAACAGTGGCTACGTGAGATCGTCGAGGCCGAGCAAGGTCGCTACCGCGATTGGACGGTGCAATGCGCTCGCCATGCGGCCGGCGCCCTTGGGCTCCAGCCGGCCGCAGGAGAAGCCGACGGCCGGCTGGTGGACACGGTGTTGCGGCTCAAGTCCGTGGAGCTGTTCGACGAGATGCCGGAACACGTCTTGGGTGGGATCGTCCCCAGACTCCGCGAGGTCACGCTCGAGCAGGGCCAACCCGTGTTCGAGGCCGGCGACCCGGGTGACAGTTTGTACATCATCGTCGAGGGGAGCGTGAGGATTCACGACGGACCCGTCACTCTGGCGACGCTCACCGCCGATCAGGTCTTTGGCGAGTTCACGGTGCTGCAGTCGGCGCCACGCACCGCGTCCGCCACCCCGAACGAGGCGACTCGATTGTGGCGATTCGAGCAGGCTGACCTGTTCGATCTCGTGTCCAATCAGGTGCGAATCGCGCGCACCATGATCGAGATGATCCTGCGGCGACTCGAGGAAAACCGCGCTGCCCGTGAAAGGGTGCCGGATGATCGAAGATCCCGCATGAGCTACTCGATATCACTGAAACCGCTCGAGTAGAACCTTGATGATCCCCTTTGCTATTGCGGCATTGCCCGCCATGGCCTCGTAGAGCAGGTCTTGATCGAGCCTCAACAGCTGGCAGTCCTCGGCCGCCGTCGCTGAAGCCCGGTGGAACTCGGCGGTGAGCGCCGTGCGTTCGCCAAAGACTTCGTTGGGTCCCATCAACGCACGCGTCTTCTCACCGTCATGGATCCGCACCGTTCCATCCACGACGATGTACATGGCTTTGCCGACATCACCCTTGCGGAAGATCTCCTGCCCGGCCTCGAGGTTAACCTCCTCCAGGTATCGGGCGAGGCTCGCGAGAACCGGCTCAGGCAACGCGCGAAAGACCTCCGTACGCTTGAGGATCAACACCCGCTCGATCATGAGGCCCTATGGTTCACGCGCGGCGAGCCGGCGTCAAGCGGGCGCGGGAGCTGCGGTGGTTGCGAGGTGTGCTCAAAGCCCTATGTTGTGGAGCCGTTCATCGAGGCCGAGAGCGATGTTCCACCGTGCCGACGCGAGACATCTTAGCCACGCCGCCCGCGTGACGATCGGTTTCGCGGAATCGATGTCCGCCTGGGCAAGCGCTCCTGCGCTGGTGACCGACGGCCGACTGACCATCCTGGGGCATCCCGTCATGGAAGACTGGGAGGCGCCGTACCTGGAACGGCTCGCAACGATCGCCAGCCGGAATGGCGGCGCTGTCCTCGAGCTAGGGTTCGGACTCGGAATCTCGGCGCGGGCCATCCAGCGCCACGACATCAAGTGCCATCTGATAGTGGAGGCGAACGCTCAGGTGTATCGCCGGCTCGAGCAGTTCGCGCGCGCCGCTGCCAAGCCTGTCGAGCCCCTATTCGGATTGTGGCAGGACGTGGCTCCTTCGCTGCCGGACGGAAGCGTGGACGGGATTCTGTTCGATACGTATCCTCTGCGTGAGGACGAGGTGCACCGCAATCATTTCTTCTTCTTCCGCGAGGCATACCGTCTCCTCAAGCCGGGTGGCGTTTTCACCTACTACTCCGACGAGATCGCAGACCTTTCGGTGCTCCACAGGTCACGCTTACATGACGCGGGATTCAGCAGCGTGGAGGCGGAGATCTGTCCTGTGAGTCCGCCGCCGAGCTGCGTCTACTGGCGCAGCCCCACCATCGTTGCCCCGATCGTGAGAAAGTGACCGCGCGCGCAGGAGTTGTAGGCTGGGCCATCGGGCCGTTGCAGGCCGATGTCGAAGGGCTCCGGGGAATGCAACGCGGCGGCGGGCTCGCGCGTAGGTACCGCAAGAGCCCCCGCCGAATCCGGTCGAGGTACTGGCGCGAAGGGCCTGCCCGGCCGACCTTGTACCAATGATCAGCTCCCCGGAGGCGATGCTAGTGGCGACCGTACTCGTAGTCGAAGATGACAGCGATGTGCGGAACGGCCTGGCCAAAGTGCTGCGCCGGACGGGATTTACGGTCGCCACCGCCGAGAACGGTCGCGCCGCCCTCGACCAGATTGAGCGGCAGTCTTTCCAGGTCGTCGTGAGTGATATCAAGATGCCGGTGATGGACGGGATGCAGCTTTATGAGAGGCTACGGCTCGCCCATCCCGACGCAGCACGCCGCGTGTTGTTCGTCACGGCGTGGGGCCACGAGTCGCCGATCGAGCAATTCCTGGCCGGCGTCGATCGCCCGGTTCTGGAGAAACCCTTCGAGATGGAAGAGTTCGTCACAGCGGTGCGCAACCTCGCCAGCCAGGAGCCGTACTATGCGCCGTTCTCACCCGATGAGTCGGCGAGGATCCGCGAATCGATCGTGACACCGGGGGCGCCGCTGGCGTGCCCACGCTGCGGCTCCCAGCTCCACATCGGTGAGCCGCTCGCCGCCGGTGGCTCGATTGCGGCTCCCTGGGAGCTACACTGCGAGTTCTGTATGCGGAGCATGATCGTGCGTGAGCTTCCGCCCGGTGTGTCTCCCGAATAACACCCTTCGAGGAGCGCCGGCACCTCCAGTGCATTCATGAGCCGGAGCCATCCCTATGAGTTGCTGTCAGTGTGTGGGCATCGAGCGGGAGTTCAGCGGGCGCCGCGCCAACTGGGATCTCGCCCGCTACCGCCGTCGCGGACCGGGAAAACCGACCCTGTTCCTGATCGAGGCGCTGCGACGGATCGGGGTCGAAGGGAGAACGCTGTTGGACATTGGGGGCGGTGTCGGGGTCATTCAGCAAGAGCTGCTCAAGAGCGGCGCGAGCCGAGTGACGGCAGTTGAGGCCTCGCCCGCCTACGTGGCCGCCGCGCGCTCGGAGGCCGAGCGGGCGGGTGTCGCGGATCGGGTGAGTTACAGGTCCGGGGACTTTGTGGATCTGGCTTCGGATGTTTCAGCTGCTCACTTCGTCACAATGGACAAGGTCATTTGCTGTTACCCGTACCTCGATGAGCTGCTCGGGGCTGGGGCGGCCAAGGCGAAGCTTGCACTTGGACTGGTGTACCCGCGTGACAACTGGCCTGTGCGGCTGGGGGTGCGGGTGCACAATCTGATCCGCAGGCTGTTTCGCCATCCTTTCCGGGCGTTCGTCCACCCGGCGAGCGCGGTTGCAGCTGTGGCTCGGTCGCACGGGTTGGAGCAGGTCTTCTATCGCAAGACGGTCATTTGGCAGGTGGTCGTGTACGCAAGAAGTGGGGCTACTTAGCTCCATGCTCGACCAGTTGGACCATGTGGCGCGGCCGGTACCACCGCGGGCGTTGTGGATCTCGTTGGGGGCTCTCGCCGTGCCCGTCATCGCGGCGCTCTTCTTCCCCGACGTGCTGGGCGAGTACCGTGCGATGTTGTGGCTCCTCGCGCTCGTGCCGGCATTCCTACTCGCCTACTACCGCGGTTGGCGCGGAGTCAGCGTGGCATTCGTCGTCGGCATGGCAGTCCTGGCAGCGACACAAGTGGTCAGCTCGATCGTGGGTCGCGAGGTGCAGGATTGGCCGCTTCTCTTTTGGGTGGTCGCGGCGTACGTCGGCATCGTTCTGGGAATCGGCTGGCTGGCGGCGGTCGTGCGGGACGTGTCGGAGCGACTCCGCGAGCAGGAGGAACGGCGTCAGCTCGAGAAGGCACTCGAGACTATGCAGCTCGGTGTGACGGTGACCGACAAGAACGGCAAGATCGTTTACGCC
>JBHIEQ010000151.1:0-6871 GCA_046760725.1 Gemmatimonadales bacterium | reverse complement strand
GAGCGCGCCGCTGCTCGAAGATTCCAGTGCCCACATACGGGCTCACGTGTACGATGTGCTGCCTGACAGCAGCCGTGGTCCCGCGGTGAGTGGGCTAGAGGTTCACATGGCGATCCACGATCCCGCAGGTGTGGAGACTGATCTCGCCGTAACTGAGGAAGCCGCCGGTGCGTACGAGGCCGAGTACAGCTTCGGCCCTGTTGGGCGGTACGAGCTGCATGTCGAGATCGAGGTTGGCGGTGTACATGAGGAGGGTGAGTTCCATGTCCCGGTACACGCGCCCGGGGAGCTTGGTGGTGGACACCAGGACGATGATTCAGGAGGACATGATCATGGTGGCTATTGATCACGAGCGCCACGTGGCTGCGGCGCTCGGCGCAGTTCTAGTCGCGCTGGCCCTCACGGCGGCGGTGCCCGTGAAAGCGCAAGAGGCATCTGAGGCGCGGGTTGTACCCACGAATCAGTTCATCATCTCGGGTTACGGCACGATTGGGTATGCCTATCGTCCGCAGGGTGAGAAACTCAACGAGTTCACCTCGAACTTCAATCCCATTTTCTTGTTTCAGTTTCAAGACCGGATCCTCTTCGAAGCTGAGTTCGAGTTCGAGCTCGAGGAAGGTGTGACTGAGACGGGCCTCGAATACGCGCAATTTGACTACATTGTGAACGACCATCTGACTCTCGTGGGCGGCAAGTTCCTAGTTCCGTTTGGCGTCTTCGGCGAGCGTATCCACCCGACATGGATCAACAAGTTCGCCACGGCGCCGCCGATATTCGGGCATCACGTCTCCGAGTTCGGCTCCGAGCCTCTGCTTCCGATCATCTCGGACATTGGAGTGATGGCTCGCGGAATGTTGCGTCCGGGGCCCTTCCACGTCGCACTTAATGGCTATGCGACCCAGGGTGCGGCTGCCGAGCCCGGTGACGAAGAGGTTCCGGAACTCGAATTTCCGGCGTCATCGTCCGACAACAACACGGGGAAGCTGCTTGGCGGTCGGCTGGACGTGGCCCTGCCGCCTTGGGCGGAGGTCAACTTCTCGTACTTCAACGGCGACTACGATGAGAACGACGTGCTCGATTTCACCGGCTGGAACGTTGCCGCTGAGTTTCGGCGGATGAACTTCGAGCTACGCGGCGAGTACGTTCAGACGCGCCAGGAAATCGAGCAAGTCACGGGCTTTCCGGTAGTGAGACGCGATGGGTTCTACGGGCAGCTATCGTACCGATTCGACCGATGGGAGCCGGTGGTACGATGGACTCAGGTGTTCGACACCAAACTCGACGGTAAGGTGACAGACGAGGGTGCCTGGCAGGCGGGGTTCGGCCTCGACTACTGGCTCAGTCCGGCCATCGCTTTCATGGTCGTGTTCGAACTCAACCGGGAGAGCGGCACGGAAGTCGACAACGACCGGATTATCGCACACATCGCTTACGGGTTCTAGGAGAGAAAGATGCGCAGCAAGATTGCTGGAGTGTGGAAGGTCGGCGTGCTCGCGTCCGGTCTGTCGCTGCTGTTGACGCCGCTCGCGAGGGTGACTGCCCAGCAACCGGCACAAAACGAGGTGAACGAGGGAGCGCGGGTTTACGGCGCAACATGCGGTCGCTGCCACAATCCGCGGTCGCCGCTGGAACGGGACGATCGCGATTGGATCGCCATAGCCAACCACATGCGGGTGCGTGCGAACCTCACGGGAAAAGAAGTTCGAAGCGTGATCGCGTTCCTCCAGGCCACCAACACCGATCCCCGGGAGCGCATGCCCCTGGGTCCGGAGCAGCGTGGTCCGGCACCCGGTCGTGTGCCCGAAGTATCGACCGGACCGGCCTCGGAGGATCGCGGAATGATCGAGAGGGGAGAAACCCTCACATCTCAAAGGGCGTGACTTGGTTGCCCCGTTATCGGAAGCGCCGGCGGCGCCGTGGGACCGTCGCTAACCGGAGCTGTTGCTCGGCGCGGCGCCGCTTTCGTACGGAGGAAGTTGATCGACCCGACGTTCGACAATGCGAGCTCCATGATGCCGAACTTCGGGCTCTCGGCGGAGGAGGTCGAGGCAATCGTCGCCTATCTCAACACGCTGAGACGTCGGTGAGTGGCAATGCTCGGGGCGACGATCGATGACCGCCGCCCCGACCACACGGCAGAGTCAGCCCACCTCAACCGCGGCACTCGGCGCGCCGCACGCCGGACAGTAATTGTCCCCGGATCGCATCTTCTCCCCGCACTCGGTGCAGTACCTGATGTCGCGCCCGCGAGATGGTGGCGGGCGCCTTGACCCAGAGGCGGCCACAGCTTGACCGGCCCCGTGGGATCGACGCGCGGATAGGACCGCGTACGCGACTACACCGAGCAGTCCCATCGCCGCGATGATCAGGATGGTTCTCATCGCGTTGCCCCCCGCTTGCGCCGTTCCCGCCCTCGCCACCGAAGGTTCGCGGCCGCGCTTCGTGTATGAAACTGCGATCACCCGGGGTTCGTCGGGCTTCAGGTCCTGCAGCTGGAAGCGGTGGTAGTTGAAACCTTGGTTGTCCGCGACGATGTCGAGGGCAGCGGGGCTCGTGCGAAAGTCGGTTGCCTTGAGCGGTTGCTGCACCCGCACCACCATCTGCGAGACGGGATAGTCGCTCAAGAGCGGATACTGGAAGTCGCGCTGTGGCTCGTCGGTGAGCGGATCGTAGTAGAACTCCATGTAGAAGGTGCGTGCCGTGAGATCGTACCGGACTTCAGCTAGTGAATCGCCCCTTGGCAACGTTTCGAACTGGGCATGGAGATGCTCACCCTCCTCTCCAAGCGCGCCGGCCATGTGAATCTGAGCACCGCGAGGAATCACTATGGTGAAGGGTGTCGGCAGATCGGCATCCGCTTCCAGCACTCCTCTGTATATCACGAGCACACGGGGATCGTCGTACTCCGGCCAGATGTCGATCTCCATGGCATGGATTCGCAGATCCGGCCGAGCGATCGACTCTGGGTCCTGTCCCCCTACGTCTAGCCCAGCCCGACTAGGCGCAACGGCGGCAACGAGCGCCAACATCACAACCTCAATCATTTCCGAGTCTCCCCTCGTTCAAAGCCGCCGGCCGCACGCTCGGCAAAACCGATCGCCGGCGATCCGGCGGGTATGACAACCCGGGCAAACGATCTCGCCACCGAGCCGCTCTCCGCACGCCTCGCAGAAATTGCTGATGAGTGGATTAGCATGTCCGCAGGCGGGACAACGAGGCAACTCCGGTTCGCTGACGGAGGTTCGCTCATCCAGCTCTTTGATGACCGTCAGAGCCTTCGCGCGATAGCCTTTCTGAAGCTGCGCGTAGTCCTCCTCCGAGAGCTTACCCGTCCGATACTCGAACTGCAGGTCTTTGATTGCCGCGTATATACCTTCCTTCTCGCGCAACAGGCGCGCTTGTTCACTATCGGATGGATCCGTTTGCAGGCGACCCTGTGCGGCAGTCGTTTTCCAGAACGGGTACGCGAGGGACACGAACGCCACGGCCACCAATACGGAGAACGATGCCAGTGTTACGATCTCCATACGCTACGCCTCGAATCGCTCGAGTTCCCGCTCGAGCGTCGTACCATAACGAGATTCCAGATCCTCCGAGGCAACAATCCCGATCTCAGCCTTCTCCACGGCATGCCTCTGCCTCACCCAGGCCAGGACGATGAACCAGATCACCAGCCCTCCTCCGACAATGCCGGCGAAGGGGGTGATCCAGGCCGTCAGGTTGAATCCTCTCTTGGTGGGCGCTGCCAGCACCTGCTCACCGTAGGTCGCCGTCATGAAATCCACGACCTCTGAAGCGCTCATGCCCTGAGCGATCTTGTCACTGATGATAGCCTTCATCTGCTTGGCCGTGTCCATCTCGCACACGTTCAAGAGCTTGTTGCAGCCGCACATGCAGATGAGCTGACTGGCCACATCCTCAACCGAGCCCTGTCCGTGAGCCGAAGTCGGGGCAATGCTCGCTATCAGAGCGACGACTACCGCGCGTCCGATCCCTTTAAGCGGGAACAGCATCCTTCATCTTCTCCCGCGGACGGACCGCGCCCCCGGCGGATAACCGGGGAGCGATACGCTCGGGCCACATCGCGATCATCGTCCCCACGGTGATGATCACTCCTGCAATCCATAGCCACGCGGTGAGAGGGTTGACGATCAGCTTGAAACTCGCCAGGTCGCCGTCGTAACCCTCGAAGATCACGTACAGGTCTTCCTTGAGCGTTGAGTGAATTGCGACCTCCGTCGTAGGCTGCTCAGCGGTACGGTACGTGCGCTTCTGCGGCGTGAGGCGTGCGATAGACCGTCCGCCTCGTGTCACGTCCAGCGTGGCCGCGAGTGCCACCCGGTTCCTGTCGGAGTACTGCTCGATTCCAGTGTATTTCACGGAGTAATCGCCGATCCGGACCGTGTCTCCAGGACTCAGTAATGCCTTCGTTTCCTGAACGAACGCCTTTCCGGTGACGCCGATGAGGAAAACCACGACGCCGAAATGCACCACGTAACCGCCGTATCGTCGACTGTTGCGGCTGACGAGATCAATGAGCGCCTCGGGCCACGCCTTACCGGTGATCTGCCGGCGAGCGCGAGCGCCACGATAGAACTCTGAGACGATTGTCGCGATCACGAACGCTGAGATCGTGAAGGAAATGAGCGCATACACGTGACGCATGCCAGCAGCGAACAACGATATGCCGACCAGACCTCCCACCAGCGCCGGACGCAGCAGATTTCGCCGCAGATTAGCGGCGGACGCTCGGCGCCACGCAATCAGAGGACAAATCCCGGTGAGCCCCAGCAACGCCAGGAAGATCGGAGTATTGACCTGGTTGAAGAACGGCGCCCCGACCGTGATCTTGACGCCTCGTACAGCCTCGGAGATGAGTGGGAATACCGTTCCCCAGAAGACGGCAAAGGTCGCGCCCAAGAACAACAAGTTGTTCATCAAGAAGCTGGACTCCCGCGATATCACGGAGTCGAGCTCGTTCTTGCTGCGGAGTAAATGCATCCGCTTTGCCATGAGACCAAACGAAAGGATCAACACGGCGGCGATCAGCCCGAGGAACATCGGTCCCAGCGTCGCCTCGCTGAAGGTGTGAACCGATGAGAGAATCCCCGATCTTGTGAGGAAAGTGCCAAACAAGGTCAGACCGAAGGTGATGACGATCAAGAACACGTTCCACACCTTCAGCATGTTCTTCTTCTCCTGGATCATAACCGAATGCAGGAAGGCAGTCCCCGTCAGCCACGGCAGCAGCGAGGCACTCTCAACCGGATCCCACATCCAGAACCCGCCCCAGCCCAGCTCGACGTACGCCCATTGCGCGCCGAACAGGTTGCCCCACGTCAAGAAGAACCACGAAAAAACCGTCCAGCGACGTGTCGTTCGTATCCACTGATCCCCCAGCCGGCCGGTGATCAGCGCCGCGATCGCGAACGCAAACGGAATCGTGAAGCCGATGTACCCCAGGTACAACGTCGTCGGATGAAAGATCATGCCGGGGTTTTGCAGCATCGGGTTGAGTCCCTGCCCATCGGCGGGGGTGAAGGGCAGACGCTCGAATGCGGGAGTCACGAACACCAAGAGTACGTTGAAAAACAGCAGCAGCGCGCCGACTACTCCCACGACATAAGGCAGGAGCTCGCGGTTCTTCCACCGGTTTTGCACCACCACCACGCTCCCAAAGAGCGCCAGCACCAAAGCCCAAAGGAGCAAGCTACCCTTCTGACCACCCCATAGAGCCGCCACAGCGTAGGCGAGCGGCAGATCACGACTGGAATAACTCGCTACGTACTCGATGGCGAAGTTCCTCGTCACGAACGCGTGTACGAGTGCTGCTGTAGCGACGCCCAGTAGCGAGAAAATGAGTACGATGCCGTTCTCGGCGCTCCTGATGAAAGCAAGGCGCCGTGTTCTCCCGCCGTGTACCGCCACGACCGTGGTGTATGCGCTTACCAGTAGCGCAAGGAGTAGCGCGAACGATCCTATCTCAGTCACCATTGCTCCCTATGCCTCCCCTCGCCCATCCCACCAGTCACAATCCCTCGGCCCCGCCAACAACCGCTCCGCAGCTCGCGCAAACGCGAGCCGCCCTCGCCGGCTCCCCGCAGTATGGGCAGCGCTTCTCCCCTCGCCCCATGTCCGGTGACGGACCCGAACGGCCCCCGGAACCCCGCAACAAGAACCAACGGAGCGCCCTCACCCCCCAAGCGGCTAGCACCACCACCACGGCCGCCATCGCGACTACGCCCAGTATGACTGTGGCCCCCTCACCCGAAGTGGGCGGAGGTTGCTGAAGCGTCGCGGACAGATATGCTGTACCCGTCATCGTCCATCCCACCTTGGACCCGTGCCTGGCACCCGCACGGGCTCGCTCTACTGCAATCACCCCCCGAGCACGACTTCTGGACACCCGCAGAGGCGGCGACTACCACCCAAACAGCAGGACTCGGGCCCCCTGGCTCTGTAGCTAAGTTCTTGTCTGATACGACATTGAGGGTGGCCGTCGGCCTGCTGTGCCCACCGCCGTGGGCGAGACGCCGCGCACTATGGGGCAAATGCCCCCAGGGCCCGGCCTAGGGCAGGCTGCCGCTGTCCGCGGAGCCGCCTTCCAGAACGGCCTCCAACGGCGGGACCTCTTCGAGGGATACCGAGATGAGCTCTGCCAGGGCCGGCCGCGCGACCTCGACGCTCGCGCCCAGCCACATGAGGTGGGGTCCCGAGGTGAAGAAGTAGTGCACCTGCCCCTGGCCCAGCACGACGTGCACATCCCTTCCCGCGACACTGAAACGGCGATGGTGCCCGAACCCACCGCTGGCCTCACCGATCCGGTCCGCCATGTCGCCGAGCTGCGACACGGCCTCGACACTCGACCCAA
>JBHIEQ010000150.1:0-6897 GCA_046760725.1 Gemmatimonadales bacterium | reverse complement strand
GCTTCCCCCCCGAATGCCGCCATGGCCGCCCGAAACAACACCGGCTCGTCCATCTCGTTGTACGCAGGTCGGGCTTCCGTCAGGCCCGGCCGCCAGTCCACGTCGAATTGACGCGTCTTAGCCCACGCCTCCAGTGAAGCGACGTCCTCCGGAGTGAAACCCGAGGGCTTCGCAAGCACGGTCGCGGTACCCCACGTTCTCACGACCGCCAGCGACCGGGCCGCTGACCCGGGAGCTGCGTCCTCGAGGACACGGGCCAAGGTGAGAATCGTGCGCACCGAGCTGCGCGGCGGAGTCTCCATCCAGCGGGTGATCGCCAGAATGCCCCCGTCGCTTAGGTGGCGCAGATAGCCGGCGTAGGCCTCCAGCGTGTGCAGGAAGTCCTCGTTGAGCGAGTAGATGCCCGCACTCGCGCCTCCCAGGCCTCCGCTCGGTCCCAGGATCACGAGGTCGAAGCGTCCCGACGCGCGCTCGAGTGAGCTTCGCGGGTCGCCCGCAACCCACACCACGCGGTTCCCGTCATCCCACGAGGGAGGTGTTGGCGCTCGGCGGGCGAGCTGAATCAGATAGGGATCGAGCTCCGCCACAGTGACACTCGACGCACCGTGACGAAGCGCGCTCCACAGCTCCATGTCGGCGCCAACAACCAGTACCCGATCCACCCGGCCCACGGCGAAAGGGATGGCCGCGGGGAGCCACTCGAGCAGCTCGGCCGACGACGAGTCCGTTTTCCAGTCGGAGACGGCGCCCCTGGTTTCGCCGTCAACGAAGATGCCCGTCTGAGCCGGAAAGGGGCCGCGATATGCGAGAGACAGGCCGGGAGCGTGTCGAAACTGCTCCGCCGCGACCGCCGTCACCCACCCCACGGGGCTGGTGTGCTCCGCCACCAATCGCGCCCCCGGAAGGGCGAGCGCCTGGGGTAGCCCCTTGTAAGGGGTGATCCGGAGGGGTGCCGTAGGAGGCACCAGGGCAAGGCCGGCCACCGCCGCGAGGACTGGCCAGGCCTTGGGGCGCTTCCACCCCCCGCCGAATACGGCAGCGGCGGCACCGGGAACCACCAGCAGGACGGGAAGCGCGAGGGCACCGGGTGGTGCGACTGCCCAAAGCGCCGCCAGGGCCGCGACAGCCCCCACGCCGGAGCCGATGAAGCTCGCCCCGTACATGAGACCCGGGCGATCGGGCTCGCCGGCTATGCCCAGGACAGTCACGAGAGCGGACAGTCCGAAGGGCAGTGCGAGAACCACATACACTACCGCGAGGCGAACCCACTCGCGCCAGTCCCATGCGATCTGTGTCATTTCGGGAGCGAGCGCACCTGCAAGCCCTGGGGCGGCGGCCAGTGCAGCTCCGGCCACGAGCGCGGCCCAGGCGAAAAGGCGCTTGGCGGCTTCGGGCGCAAGGGGCCCTGTCATGGCCAGAAGAGTTCCCGCCGCCCCCAGCCCCAACATGGCGACCGTGATCGCCATGTAGGCGAAGTGGTGAAACTGCTCGATTGCGAAGAGACGAACGAGGAGAATCTCGTAGGCCAGAGCACCGGCTGCGACGAACGCGACGGCGACTGGTCTAGCGAGCCCGGTCACGTGGTCAGCGCAATCCTTTGAGCATGGGAACGAATCGGACGGGGAGGAGGTTGCGCGTGCGGATCTCTCCGTCGGGCCGTTTCTCCACGAGGATCAGGTATTGCACGCCGTACACGCTGCCCACCGGAATCACCATTCTGCCGCCCGGCTTCAATTGCTCGATCAGGGCGGGAGGAATGTATCCCGCCGCGGCCGTCACGATGATCGCGTCGAACGGTGCCTGCTCCGGCCACCCGAAATGACCGTCACCGTGGCGCACGGTGACACTGTCGTAGCCGAGGCGCTGCAATCGCGCGCGCGCCGATGCGGCTAGCTCCCCGAAGATCTCCATCGTGTACACCCGAGCGCCGATCGCCCCGAGCACCGCCGCCTGATACCCCGATCCCGTGCCCACCTCGAGGATCTTCATGTCGGGTGTGGGGCGGAGAACCTCGGTCATGTATGCGACGATGTAGGGCTGCGATATGGTCTTCCCCAAGCCGATGGGCAACGGATGGTCGCCATACGCTCTGGCGCGATAGCGCTCGGGAACGAATTCGGGGCGCCTAACTGATCGCATGGCGGTGAGTGTCGCCGGATGGCTGACGCCGCGCCGCGCGATCAAATCGACCATCGCCTGCCGTGCGGCCCGAGTCCGCGGTGAGTCTGCTGTCTCCTGTGCCGCGCCGTGGGCGACGGTCAGCGCGAATACGAGCGCTACGAGGGGGATTCTCATGGTTCCCTTTCGGCGAGCGCCCTGAGCGTTCTGAGATCCATGCGGTGACCGCCGTTGAAGCGACGGACCGCGAACGGAATCGCTGCGGCCCTGAGACGCTGTTCTTCCTGCTTCATGGCCTGCTCTGTAACGAACTCGTCGGCCGTGCCCAGCACGAAGACGAGGTTGGTCTCCCGCAGCTGCCTTCCTTCACCCTCGAGATCGAGGTCCGGCGGGACGAGTCCGCCCCACAAAATGAGCTGATCCACCCGGACCCTCCCGAACGCGGTCCAGCGGGTGACAGTCGCGGTTCCCTGAGAGAACCCCAACACACGACACTTGACCGCGTCGCGCCGCACGGAGGTGAAGATGTGTTCGTGCAACCGATCGAGGTAGGTCACGTAGTCCTTGATCTCCGTCAGGCGGTCCTCACGGGTCATCCAGCTTGCACCCACTCTCATCGACTCGTGCTCGACGTAGTAGCGGGACAATCCCTCGGGAACGACCACCATCCGCTCGCCGTCGTCGAGTGCCGTGAGATAGCGCGCGAAGCTCCGGGCGAGCTGCCCGTAGCCATGGCAGGCGAACCACACCTCTCGGAGCCGGTTGCCGGGCTCACCGATGGTGTAGTAGCGCGCCGAGCGCTGGACGGCGATACGGTGTTCGCGGATCATGGGAGCGAGGGAGGGGGCAAGGGCCTGAGAACTAGCAGCCAGCTCAGAACCTCGCATCGAGCAGCGGGATCAGCACTCCGGGTGTCCAGCGCCACCGCCCCGTAGGCTCGAACACGGGCAGCGCGACGGCAGTCGGCGTGGGCGGCCCGAACGAGAAGCCGTCGGCCACGTTCAATAGCGCGTCCCCGAAGCCGGTGCCTGCGGACGGGTTCTGCCTCCTCTCCTCTTTCCAGCCTGCGGCCGCCGCGGCCAGCCCGATGCCCGCGGTGACCGACGGAATGATCATGGCTAACTCCTCCTCGCCGTCGTCGAACAGGTCGGCGATGAGGTCGATCCCGAACCCCACAACCAGACCCGCCAATCCGGCCGCGCTGCTCAGCCATACCTGGCCGCTCGTGGGCTCAACGTGCGGTGTACCAAGGAGTCCCGCCAGGAGGCCTACGTTCCCTCCCAGAAGAACGACGGTCCACACCGCGTCACCGTCCGCGTTGGTGACGACCGCTGCTGCCAATCCGTACCAGGTGCCCCACCAGGCCGCGTGGCTCGCGAGTGTGGCGTCTCCCCCCGAGATCTCAGTGCTTCGCGCCACGACCGCCCCGGTGAGCAACCCGCCCAGACCGCCCACGACGGCCGCGGTGAACGGGGCACGGTCCGAGCCCTCCCCGTACTCATAAGTCTCGGTGCGCGTGCAACTGCCGGACATGTCGTACTCGACGCACACCTGCTCCGTCACCGTGCGCTGGCCCAGGTCGAGCGCCTCGCGCCAGCCGATTCCCTGGAAGGTTCCCCACTGGCTACCGAAAACCATGGCCCTCGCGCGTCCCGTTCCGAGCGGGTTCGAACGGCTGTATGCGCTTGCCGAAAGCAGTCCCGCTGGGCCGCCTAGCAAGAGTCCTAGCCCGTAGGGTTCCGGTTCGTCCGCACCTAGCGCGGCGGGAACTGCCACACCCAGCCACGCACCAAACAACGTGTTCCACACGATGAGCTCGGTGCGGCCGCCGCCGGTGCCCCGGATGCGGCTGAGTTCCCGGAAAAGCTCCTGGGCGGCCCGGGCGGCGGGCGTGCCGGGATAACGGCTCATTACGAGCTCGAGCAGGTCTTCCGCGAGATCGCGCCGTCCCTCGTCGTAGAGCGTGCGGGCGGTCTCGTAGAGGACGGCCGCACTGTCCGCGCGCGAGATCTGCGCTCGAAGCGGCATCGGAGACAGCGTCGCGCCCGCGAACGCCGGTACCACGAGCGTCGTGGCCAGAGTGGCCAGCCTGGTAACTGCTCCCCGCATGGACTCCCCGAGGTTGCGGCTCACCGCATCAACTGAATTCCGGCGGCCGCTGCAAGTGGTAGTCGGTCGCGCGTTGAAAGGCGTGCGCCACTGTCAGCAGCTCGGTCTCACCGAAGAGCTTCCCTATGAAAGATATGCTGGTCGGAGTGCCGTCCTCCCAGAAGCCGTGCGGCAGCGTCACAGCGGGATGGCCCGTGAGATTGGTGGTGAGCAACACCCGCGGCCTGTATGACGGTGTAATGAACACGTCGATGCCGTCCAGCGCGGCCTCCAGGGCACCCATCAGCATCGTGCGGATGCGGTTCGCCTGGATGTACTCCACGGCGGGAATGAAGCGGGACTGCCTGAACAAGTTGGGCCACGCGCCGCGTCCCTGCCTGACCAGCAGGTCGTCCCGGTTATCGCGGGTGAGCTGGTCGAATGTGGCAGCCGCTTCGGCGTTGAGGATGATCCTGAGCGCGTTGACCGGAAACTGGTCGGGTAGCTCGACAGGTATGGGGTCGGTGCCCAGAGAGCGCACTGTCTCGAGCGCCCTCGCGTCGAGCTCCTTCCACCGGTAGTTCTCGTCCTCCCGCTCGAAGGCGCTCCTGTAGTATCCGATCCGCAGCTCGGAGAGGGAGAGCTCCGGGTCCCAGTAAAACGGCAGGTCACGCGCCGATTGGTCCTTGCCGTCCGCTCCGTGAATCGCCTCGAACACGAGCGCGCAGTCTTCCGCGCTGCGGCAGATCGGCCCCAGCTTGTCCATGCTCCACGCCAGCGCCATCGCCCCGTATCTGCTCACACGGCCGAAAGTCGGGCGGAGGCCCGTGGCACCGCACCTCGTCGAGGGCGAGACGATCGAGCCCAGGGTCTCGCTTCCGATGCTGAATCCCACCAGCCCCGCGACGGTGGCCGACGCGGACCCCGCCGACGATCCGCTCGATCCCTGGTCCAGCTTCCACGGGTTTCGCGTCTGGCCGCCGTACCACACGTCTCCCATCGCGAGCGCTCCAAGCGTGAGCTTCGCAATGAGCACCGCGCCCGCGTCCTCCAGGCGCCGCACCACCGTGGCGTCTTCGTCGATGACCTGCTCCTCAACGGGCTTAGCGCCCCATGTCGTGCGGTACTCGTCCTCGGCAAGCAGGTCCTTAGCGCCCCAGGGGATGCCGTGCAGCGGGCCTCGATGGAGGCCTCGCGCCAGATCCCGGTCGGCACGGCGAGCCTGTCTGAGTGCGAGCTCTTCGGTCAAGGTGATAACGCACTCCAGCTTCGGTCCCAAGCGCCGGAGCCGATCCAGGTACATCCGGGTCAGCTCCACCGAGCTCGCCTGTCGCGACCGAATCAGCTCTCCCAGCTCGGTGAGGCTCCAAAAGGCGACGTCTTCCAGGTTCTCGGGTCGCTTGACGCCGGGATGTCGGGTCGGTCGCGAGGTCCCCGTGCGGAACTTGGGTTCACGGCCGGGCAGCACCGGGTCGAACATCATTGCGGGCTGCACGCCATTGGGGATCCCGACCGACCGCAGCGCTTCGTATCTGGCGAGATTCCGGCTGAGGTCCCGCAGCATCAGCTCGCGTTCCTGATCCGTGAAGTCCAGGCCCAGGAGGGTTTCGGCATCGGAGATCATCTCCTTCGTGATCTCGCTGCCTTCCTGGACGGCATTCCACAGGGCGGTACCGCCCAACCCCATGGCGGCGAGGGAAGCGAGGAAGCTGCGGCGTCCTACTGTGTCTGGCTCGGGTCGAGCGTCGGGAGGTATGTGGCTCATGCCGTGGCGCTTGTTGTGCTGAGGGGGCGGGCTGGTGCGCCGCAGAAGCGCACCAGCGGTGTCGTACTTCGAGGATCCGGCCTAGTTGTTGGTCAACTGCAGCTCCCATCTCCGCCGCATCTTGACGCGGACCTTGTGCTCACCGATGTAGCCGGGCCGGAACACGCATCCGCGCACCCAGTACTGCACCGATTGGTCCAGCCGGGAATCCGATGAGCTGCGGACGCGAATCTGTCGGCGGTCCACCTTGCCGTCCTGGCGGACGACGAACTCCAGCTCGATGAACAACTGTCGTTGCGGGAGGCGCTCGAGCTCCGGCCGCCGCTCAAACGAGAACGTGGATGCGTCGCCCCGGATCTGGGTCGGGTCGAACTTGGGGCAATTGATCAGCTCCGGCAGCGAGTCCAGCAGTGGCCGGCCGTTCACACTGTCCCAAGCGGCGAAGGTCTCGTTGAGGTCGAGCGTGTCGGGGTCCACCTGCGCCGACGCGACGGAGGGCAATGCGACCAGCGCCAGGGCGGCCAGCGCGATTGTGGTGCTTCGCATGGGATACACCCCCTAGGGCGAGAGAGCCTTTACCAAAGAAAAAGATAACCGGCGCCGCGGTTGCGGCCAGGGCAGGCTGGAAGTTGACGGAGTCGGGGGCGGTGGCTACCATTGTTCGCCGTAGGCCCTCCGGTCTGAGGGCCTTTCCGTTTATATGGAGATTCGCACGACGTAATGAGACCGGTTTCGCGCCGGGGCGGCGGCTTTTATCGCAGTACGCTCTGGTTGGCGGTCCTGCTGCCGCTCGTGGCCTTGGCGGCTTGCACGGGCGACTATCCGCAGTCAACGCTCCATCCCGCCGGCGACCACAGCGGGGCGATCGACAGCCTGTTTCGCACCATCTTTTGGTGGGCTGTGGGAGTCTTCGTTGTCGTGGAGTC
>JBHIEQ010000149.1:0-6936 GCA_046760725.1 Gemmatimonadales bacterium | reverse complement strand
GCCGGGCTAGAAACCGCGCTCAGCGGTCATCGAAGAATTCGACCCTGCCCGTTTCCAATGAATACATGGCGGCCATCACCGCAAGCCCATCCTCGTCGATCAATCGCTTGAGACCCTCGGAGCGTCGCAGTCGCTCAACCGACGCCTCCACGTTGGCCCGAACGGCGTGACGGACGAGAGCCTCTCGGTCGTCGGCCAGCTCAGTAAACAGCAAGCTCTCGACGGCTGGACGGATGAATTCGATGATCGGGTGAGTGTTCGGGAACGCCTGATGCGTCTCCCCTTCGAGCTGTTCCAGAGTGGCCAAAACCGCCCCGCACTGTGAATGCCCCAGAACCACGACGAGTCGCGTGCCGAATTGCGAGGCGGCAAACTCGACGCTGGCAATCTGTGTCGGCCCGGCGATGTTGCCGGCGACGCGCACGACGAACAGGTCGCCGAATCCCTGGTCGAAGATCTTTTCCGGCGGCACCCGCGAGTCGGAACAGCCGAGGATGATCGCGAAAGGACGCTGGTCATCACGACCCGGCGGCTTGCTCTGGTCCCGATTGTGCGACACGAACCGGTCGTTCCCCTCACGGAGACGGAGCTGCGCTTGGGCGGCTGCGGTCGGCGGATTCATTCCCGGCGGAGTCCCGCCTACGGTACCGCGTCGAGTAGCTCGACCAGCGGACCCCTCGCCGAGCGTTGCGGATTGTGGTCGGACCGAATCGTGTGGACCGGCCAGCCGCGCTCGGCGGCGCGGTCGGCGAACCGCTGGAACGCGTCAGGCTCGCCGGTCGACTCGACGGTGAGGATGTACGCTCCCGCCACGCTCCGACTCGCGGGAGACCTGAGTCGCAACGTGTCGGTAAAGGTGCGAACGGACTGAGGCACGTCACGTGGTATGGCCAGTGTGTCGCTCACCCACGGAGGCACGCTCATGCCGTCCCGAAACGTCTCTCGAAAGGAGGCCGCCGAGGAAGAGTCGAACATGCCCAACAGGCTCTCCCCCGAGTTGGGCAAGAACGCATCGACGTAAACCACGTGGCGAATTCGATCCGGAATGCGGTCGGCCACTCCGGTGATCACCATGCCACCGTAGCTGTGCCCGACGAGTACCACGTCTCGCAGATCCTCCCAGAGTATCGTGTTGACGACGTCATCGATGTGCGTTGACAGGCCGACGCTCGGCGAGGCGAGGTGTACCCGCTCGCCCTGACCGGTGAGCGTCACGCGCGCAACACGATGACCGCGCAGGGTGAGCAACGAATCGACCGCACGCCAATCCCATCCACCGCCCCAGGCGCCGTGCACGATCACGTACGTGTGGTGCCGTTGCGGCGGATCCGCGTTGGCGGTGCCGCCGATCAGGAGAGTGAGAAGGATTAGTCCCGCACGCATAGGTGCCCCCGGAGAGCCTTCGCTTGATCGCATAACACAATCGTGATTGATTGTAGCACCGCTAAACGGTGCATCCGCGTGTCGATCGTCAAGGTTTCCCCCGAGTTTCAGGTCGTCATTCCCGAGAAGATCCGGAGGGCTCTGGGAATCAAACCAGGACAAAAGCTCCAGGCACTGCAGTACATGGACCGCATCCAATTCATCCCCGTGAAGCCCACCAAAGCGATGCGCGGGTTCCTCCGCGGCATCGATACTAACGTGCCACGTGACGAAGACCGCGAATGAATGTCGTCGATTTGCCTCTTGGAGGTCTTCAAGCGGGTGCTACAGCAGCGCAGCGAGGGTAACGCTCCCCGGGGTGCGTTTCAGACCCAAGTCTTCATAGCCTGAGCTGCCTCCACGCTTCGGTTGTCGCGTCCCAGCGAGTTCCGACGGGACTCGATGGCCTTCCTCCGGTCATTCCTCAGATGCGATTTCCCCAAGCAGGCGGGCGATGGTCTTCCGCACGATCCGCTCGAGTGCTGCCGGTGTCTTGAGGAACCCGCTATCTTCGCTCCCCATGAACACGACCTACGACGTGGCCGTCGTGGGCGGCGGACACGCCGGCGCCGAAGCGGCAACCGCCGCGGCACGGATGGGGGCAAGCGTTCTCCTTGTCACCGCCAACCTCGAGACCATCGGCCAGATGTCCTGTAACCCGGCGATCGGCGGCATCGCCAAGGGGACCGTGGTTCGCGAGGTCGACGCCCTGGGCGGCATCATGGGCCGGGCGGCCGACAGTTCAACTATTCAGTTTCGCATGCTCAACCGGTCCAAAGGGCCCGCAGTGTGGGCCCCTCGCTCCCAGTGCGACCGGGGGCTCTACCGGCGGGCCGTGCGCCGGAACCTCGAGCGACACGATTCCATCCAAATCGTGCAGGGTATGGCGAGCGGGCTCGAGGTTGGCCGAGGTTGGCTCAGCGGGGTACGCCTTGCGGACGGCCGGACGTTCAAGGCACGCTCCGTGGTCATAACGGCGGGGACCTTCCTCCGGGGCCAGATCCACATAGGAACCGATACCCGGATTCCGGCCGGAAGAGCCGGCGACCCGCCCGCCGTCGATATTGCGGAACAGCTTGATTCGCTTGGGCTTACGTCGGCTAGGTTCAAGACAGGCACGCCCCCTCGCATAGACGGCCGAACGGTCGATTTCACTCGCCTGGAACGACAGGACAGCGAGTCGCCCGAGTTCCGGTTCTCGCACTTCGGCACCGAGCGGCCCGGCCACGAGCGACCTTGCTGGATCGCCTGGGCCGGAGCACCGGTCAAAGAGGTGATCCAGAACCACCTCCAGGAATCCGCCCTCTACGGCGGCGCCATCGCAGGCCGCGGCCCGCGTTACTGCCCCTCGATCGAAGACAAGGTGGTGAAATTCCCGGAGGCCGAGCGCCACCAGGTGTTCCTGGAGCCCGAGGGACTGGAAACGACCGAGCTATACGTGAACGGACTCTCGACGTCTCTGCCCGTCCGCGTGCAACTGGAGTTCCTGCACGCCGTTCCCGGGCTCGAGCGCGTACACATGACGCGACCCGGCTACGCGATCGAATACGACTTCTACCCACCCCAGCAGCTCACACCTTGGCTCGAGGTCAAGGCGCTCGAGAGGCTCTTCTTCGCAGGCCAGATCAACGGCACCACGGGATATGAAGAAGCTGCGGCTCAGGGCGTGATAGCGGGACTGAACGCGGTCCGCAGGATCCGCGACGAGGAGCCGATCGTGCTGGGACGAGACATGGCGTACATCGGGGTGCTGGTGGATGACCTCGTGACGCGAGGGGTGGACGAGCCCTATCGGTTGTTTACCTCGCGCTCCGAGTACCGCCTGATGCTCCGACAAGACAACGCGTTGACCCGCCTGGGGCCCCTCGCCACGGAGCTGGGCATGCTGGATCCCGAGGAATCGAGACAGCTCGAGAACCGGATCGCGGCCGAGAACCGGCTCGTGGAGGCCGCCCGCGGAGCGCGGCTCGACGCCGAAACCCAGAACCGCCTACTAGAGGAATGCGGCGAAACCCCCGTCTCTCTGGCGCAGCCCGTGATCGAGCTGGCCAGACGCCCCGGCGTACCGCTCCGTAAGCTGCTCGACACTGCGGCCGCGGGTGCCGACCTCCCCCGAGCATCGGACGACGCCTGGATGTCGGTAGAGATCGAGATCAAGTACGAAGGGTACCTCGAGCGGGAGCGCGAGGCCGCGAAGAGGCTCGCCGAGATGGCCGAGTTCAGGCTGCCGGAAGACCTGCCCTACGAGGAGCTTCGAAGCCTCTCCACCGAGGCACGCCAAAAGCTCAAGGCCGTCCGACCCCGGTCGCTCGCCCAGGCCGGGCGCATCCCCGGCGTCTCGCCGTCCGACCTCATGAACCTCGTCTTCGAGGTAACGCGCAGGAAAAGGGCCGCGGCGTAGCCCCTGAGCTCTGTTTCACGTGAAACACGCCCCGGGCCTGTGAGACCCCTAGGGTTGTCCGATAGCTCCCGCTTCCCGCGTCGCCTCGCCGCCATGAACTCATCTGCCCGACCACGCCCTAAGTACATGCGTCTCAGGGAACTATTCTACTGGTGGAGCCTTGCACCGTGCAGTATATTGGGCCCTTTCCGGGCGGGCCAGAGTGTGGGCCGCATGCCCCAGGCGGCGCTCCAAGTAGCGTAACCATCACAGCGACAATAAATTACGTGTGAACCGCCGAATAATCGCGATCGCTAATCAGAAGGGCGGAGTGGGCAAGACGACCACCGCCGTCAACGTCGCCGCCTCTCTTGCGGCTGCCGAGCGGCGCACGCTCCTGATCGACGCGGATCCACAGTCAAACGCAACGAGCGGCATCGGTCTCGAGCGGGAATCGCCGGAGCTTTCGCTGTACGACGCACTTAGCGGGGAGGTCTCGCTCCTGGATGTGGTGCTGCGTCAGGTGGGCTTCCCGATGCTGGATGTTGTTCCCGCGACCCCGGACCTGGTGGGGGCCGAAGTGGAACTGGTCGAGCGGTCCCATCGCGAGACCGTCATGCGGCGCACGCTTCAACCTTTGAGGGACGCCTACGATGTCGTCTTGATCGATTGCCCTCCCTCGCTCGGACTCCTCACGCTCAACATGCTGGCGGCCGCCGACTCGGTGCTCATCCCGATACAGTGCGAGTACTACGCGCTGGAGGGACTCTCCAAGCTCCTCAACACGGTGGCCATCGTGCAACAGAACCTGAACGCCGCGCTGGGGATCGAGGGAGTGCTGCTCACCATGTTCGATCCGAGACTCAACCTCGCGAAACAGGTCGCGGCCGAGGCGCGAGAGTATTTCGGTGCGAGCGTCTACAAGACCGTGATCCCCAGAAACGTGCGCCTCGCCGAGGCGCCGAGTTTCGGCAAACCGATAATCTCATACGACGTGCAGTCGGTGGGAGCGAAGAGCTACCTGGCGCTCGCTCAGGAGATGCTGAGGCGTCTCGAAGAGGGTGAAGCTTACGCCGACGCCGAAGCCCTGCGCTCGGTGCCGGCATGACGAGCCCCGCGAGCGGTCGCCGCAGACTGGGACGGGGGCTCGAGGCGCTGCTGGGACCCACTACCGTGGCCGACGCGCGCCGCGCGGGCATGCTCACTCACATCAAGCTCGACGCCATCCGCCCCAATCCGTACCAGCCGCGCGAGTCGGTCGATGCGAGTGGCCTCGAGGAACTGGCTGAATCAATGCGCGGCTCGGGCCTGCTGCAGCCCGCCGTGGTGCGCCCCGCCGGAGACGGCACCTACCAGCTCATTGCCGGCGAACGGCGTTGGCGCGCGGCGAAGATGCTGGGATGGGAAGAGATTCCCACGGTCGTCCGAACGGTGGACGACCGGACGCTCCTCACCCTCGCTCTGGTCGAGAACCTGCAGCGTGACGCCCTCTCTCCCTTAGACGAGGCGCGCGGATACCAGCGATTGATCGAGGAGTTCGGGGTATCTCAGGGCGAGGCTGGGGAGCTCGTGGGCCGCGACCGATCCACCGTCGCGAACGCATTGAGACTCCTCAAGCTGCCCCAGCCGGTGCAAGACCTCGTTCACATGGGGAACCTCTCCCCCGGACACGCGCGCGCGATACTCGGTCTCGCAGGGTCGCGCGACATGGAACGGGTCGCCCGCGTCACGATAGAAAAGGGTCTCTCGGTGCGCGCGGTCGAAGAACTGGTGCGCCTGGACGGGGTAGTGAGAAGCCGGCGCCGCAAAGGCACCCGACCGGTCGATCCCGCGATTCGGCGTGTCGAAGACGCCCTGAGACGCCGGCTCGGCACCGACGTGCGCGTCACCACGCGAGGCAAGAGCGGGAAAGTGCAGATCAACTTCTACTCCAGCGACGACCTCGAGCGGATATTGGAGATCGTCTTGGGAGAGCCCTATCAGGGATGACCGGCCGAAGCCGTTTCGTGACGTTCATGGTGCACCGCGACGGCGCGCTGGACTCCCGCAAGATCCGCGTCCCTCTATGGCTGCTGCGGATCCTGACCGTGCTGTCGGTTACCATCCTGCTTGCCGTCGCGCTCGCCGCGATCCTCTACGCACCCATCGTGCGCACGGCCGCGAGGGTTCCGGGAATGGAACGCGAGATCCGGGAGCTCAGAGCCGAAAACGCTCAGATCCGCGAGCTGGCCCGAGTGCTGGAACAGGTTGAGGCCCGCTACGATCAGCTGCGCATAATGCTGGGCGCGGACGTCGTCCCAGAGGCGCCGCGCGAGAACGTGGCCATGCTGGTGGCACGGCCCGTGGAGGCACGTTTGCCGGATCGGCCGGCGAGATACGACACCGGACTCACTCTACCGCGCTACTGGCCGCTAGACGAGGAGGGGTTCATCACGCGCGGCATGATGAGCAACGGCGACAACGCCGAGGGGCACTTGGGGCTCGACATAGCGGTGCCTAAGGGTACGGGCATCAGGGCCGCGGGTGGAGGGGTCGTGAGCGAGGCCGGAGAGGATCCCGAGCTGGGTTTCTTCGTACGGTTGACGCATCCCGACGGATTCGAGAGCATGTATGGGCACGCCTCCCGCCTCCTGGTGGTGAGAGGCGACACGGTGGCGGCCGGCCAGATCATCGCGCTGTCCGGCTCGACCGGGCGCTCGACCGCCCCGCACCTTCACTTCGAGGTCCATGAGAAGGGGCGCTCGATCGACCCAAGAAGCCTGATAAGAGAGGGGCGTTAGCCAAGATGGCCAAGTTCGCTTCGGGCGCCCGCGGCGATCAGCGCGCGGGAACGCACAAAGGCGCAAGCCGCGACGGTCACCTGTCGATCGTGGCGCAAGGCATGCGCGTGGTGGGAGAAGTCACCTGCGACGGCGTCGTGAAGATAGAGGGCGTGGTGGAGGGCACCGTGCGGGCCGAACGACAGGTGCTCGTGGCAAAAGACGGCGTAGTCGAGGGAGACGTGTTCACCCGCGAGGCCGTGGTGGGCGGGCGGGTGATCGGGTCGGTGTTCGCCGACGAGCGAGTCGAGGTCCAGCCGGAGTCCATGGTCAGAGGTGACATCATCACCCAGCGCTTTGTCGTGCAAGTGGGAG